>JBAPYG010000235.1:0-4170 GCA_049284615.1 Acidimicrobiia bacterium | reverse complement strand
CTAGGGTCCGATGCTGCTTGCCGAGCGCACATCGGGAATCGACGGACCAGGTCATCGACCCCTCTACTTCGGAGAGGAGATGACTCACCCGGGTCATTTCGAGCCCATCTAGGTCTTCGGGAAGCTCCCGTGACTGACGTCGACCCAGACCAGTCGATGGTCCGACGTGGGTACGGGGTCGCCGAAGATGCCGGTGCCGGTGAGACGCATCAGAGGGTCGTCGTCGGCCGGCCAGAACACCCCTGAGTCACGGATCTGCAGACTCTTGCTCGGAAGCACGTAGTCGGCGCGCAGGTTGCCGGGACCAAATGGAGGCTCCGAGAAGTCGGCAGTGTCTTCAGCAGGGTCACCGATGTGGGTCTCGTTGCCGGGCTGTGCAGCCGCCCGGTCGACGCCTCCCTGACTCGTCGGTGTGACCTTGGCGTTCACGAGGGGATGTTCGATGAGGAGCTGTGCCGAGCCGGGGATGCTGTCTCCGTCGAATGGATCGGAGTTCTGGTCGCCGGCGATGACGAACATGCTCCCCGGTTGGAGACCACCGGTGTTCCCGGCGTCGTCATAGATGTAGTCGCCCTGGTTGCCCGGGCCCACATAGTCGGCCCAGAAGCGGATCTCGTCGTGGTTCCTGGTCCCATTTCGATCTTCCGGCCCGTCGAAGACTGGTGGCGTGGGATGACTGACCAGGAAGTGCACAGTCTTGTGCCCGACCTCGATCGGGACGTCGACGTGGTTCTTCGACGACAGGCGGAACTCGGAGAGGATCTCCTCGGAGTACCACGACTCACCCGTTTGGGGATCCACCGGGAGCAGAGCGCCCGGCATGTCCTGCCACAAGAAGGTCTGGAAGGTGCGGATGTCGTCGACATCGATGGGATAAGTCGAGAAGACGGCGAACCCAAACTGGCCCGGGAAGGAGCCGAAACCCCAAGAGTCGTTGGCGTAGTCGGCCGTGCCGATGGCGCCGGCGTCGGCGGTGATGCCGTCGTGGTTGAGGTCGAAGCCGGACAGGGCGCCGGTGTTGGAGGGGAAGCCCATACGATAGGGGTATTCGATCACTTCCGCACCGTTCTGGCCGACGGACAGGTAGTTCGCCTGGAAGAGGTCGACGGCGACGTTGCCGTCGTCGTAGTCGAACTCGTTGATCAACAGGACGTCGGGCCGGGTTCGCTGGATGACCTCGGCGACGTTGCGGGCCTGGGTGTTGGCGGGCGTCGAGAGGTCGTCGATCAGTTGCCCATCGTTGGCCCGGTTGAGTGATGCGTTGAACGTGGCGAACCGGACGTTGTGGTCGCTGTTCCCGCTACGGGCTGCAGCCGGCAGGGCAGCGGCGATCATCGCCATGAGCATGGCGACGATCACGATCGATCGCGACTTGGCTGGTCTGTTCGGCATGTCATCTCCTCTCGGGTGAAGGGCCTGCGACGCCGCATTACCCGGAGGCGCAGGCCCTTCTCCTCATCGCGTCGTCACGACCCGGGGATCTCCAGCAGCATGAGCTGTCCATCCTCACGTTTGATCACGGTCCCGGGCTCGCTCGTCGTGTCCTCCGTGACGTTGGTGCCATGTGCCTGCACATCGAGCAGCCAGCTCCCCGGTCCGAAGAAGGCGGAAGCGTCCACGATGCCGCTCGACTCACCGCTCGGGTCGTTGACCGCGGCCACCACCCGCCAGTCTCCCCGCTTGAACCGGTACTGCCATATCGATGCCTCGCTGGTGTCCTCCTGGACCATGATGCTCTTGCTGCTCGTGTCCAGATTGTCAGGGCTCGTGAACGGCACGTACACGTCGGTGCCGGGTGCGTCGCCATCGGCGAGCACCGTGAGGCTGTCGACCGCCAGCGGGTTTTCGGCGTTGAAGACGAACTGCAGGATCCGCCCGTTGTCCGCCTGCCCGATTGTGCCGCTTGGGCCACGGAGCAGACGCCCCGTGGTCTGGTCGGGGACGACCCGAGTGGCCCCGGTGTCGGCGGCGTAGACGACCAGGGGGTCGTTCTTGTCGTAGGCGAGATCCTCGAGCCTGATGAACTGCATCACGTTGTTCTCGTTCGACCAGGTCTCCAAGGCTGTCTGCGGCAGAGCCTGGGTCGTCCCGTCGGCGATGTCGTCGGGGACGGGGATGAACTCACCGCTGAACGTGTCTTCGATCCCGAGGTCGAGGTAGTCGTTCGCCTCGTTGAACGGATCGGCCGGGTCGACCGGTTGCCCGTTGACTCCGGTCACCCGGAAGGCATAGAGCGTGCCGTCACCGTCACGCACGTCCTGCTCGGTGTCCCCACGGAACAGGTAGAGCTGAGAAGAGGGTGCGCTGAACGTGTCGTCGGTGGTCAGCACGGAGTAACCGCTCCAGCCTCCGGGCACAACGACGGTGTTCTCGTGGTTGAGTCGACCCATCCTCGCGATCTGGCTGTAGTCGCCGGTGTCCGTATTCAACCCGACCGCGTATCCGGCCTGTCTGGTGCCGTCGCCGGGGAAGACATCAGGGCCGTAGGGGGCGTTTGGCGGTGGGACGAGACCAGCGTCGTTGCTCTCCTCGCCGGTGAAGAACGTGTACGAGGAGAAGCCCTCCTCCGGTCCTGCCATGAAGGCCGAGCAGAAGCGGATGAAGCCCGCCGATGCGGGGATCGCCTCGTCGGCGGACAACACCGACGCCTGGCGTCCAGGCCCGCCCTTGGTGCTCAGAACCCAAGAGGTCACCGAGGAGTCCTGGAAGTCTCGTGCCCCGGAGAAGGGGACCCGCGACTGCTCATGGCCCACGTACACCTCCACCGTCTTCTCATCAGGCCCTGGCTTCAAGCCGATACCGTCCGGAAGCCCTTCGAAGATCACGCCGTCGACCGACTCGCCAACGGAGATGATGGGGGTGACGCCGGCGCCTCTGGGGATGGCGGGGTCGAGGGTTATATAGGCGTCCTGATCGGTCAGGTAGCCGGCCGGCTTCGGCGTCGCCACTGCCGGCGCGGCGACAGCGACGACCATCGCTGCCCCCACCAGTGCGGTCATCAGCCGCCGATGTGTGCGGTTCCTCATTGGGCAAGCCTCCTCGCTCGCTAGACCCCACGGATTCTGTCACGTCCGGACGTCTCATGATCGACGCAGAAGGGTCGAACCGATGACCCGGACATGGCGAGTCGGTGAACTCACGACGCAGGGCTTCCGATAATGCCCGAAAGTAGAACGTCCGAAACATCTGATTCCCGACCGGCGCGTCGGTTTGGGTCTCTGGGGCGGGTGTGAGAGTTGTGGCCTTTGGTGCCGAGTGCCGGGGGTAGCTCGCATCCAAGGTCGGGCGGGCCCTGCGTTCGCGGTCCTGGCCCGAGGAGGTATACAAGACCACACAGTGGGTGTCGGAGCATCTCGACTGCCCGCCCCGATTACGGCCAGGAGACCTACATGCGCACATTTGTGACCGGGGGGTCGGGTTTCGTCGGAGGTCACCTGATCGAACGACTGACGGGCGACGATGATCAGGTCGTGGCCCTGGCCCGTTCGGAGACCGCGGTCGGGAAGGTGCGCGCGTTGGGCGCGACCCCGGCTCGCGGCGACCTGTCCTCGGTCGCAAGCCTGACCGACGGTATGTCCGGCTCGGAGGTGGTGTTCCATTGCGCCGCGATCGTGGGGAGCTTCGTCGACCGCGACGAGGCTCGAGAGGTCAACGTGGTTGGCACTCGCAACATCGTCGCCGCTGCCCGAGCGGCAGGGGTTCGAAGAGTCGTCCACCTGTCCACAGAGTCCGTTCTCCACGACGGCCGACCTCTCGACGGAGTCGACGAGACTCACCCGATACCCCGGACCGGTCACCTGAGCGCCTATGCCTCCACCAAGGCTGAGGCCGAGCAGATCGTCCTGGGCGCCAATGGTGACGACCTCGAGACGATGGCGATCCGACCCCGCCTCATCTGGGGGCCCGGCGACGCTACCTGGCTCCCAGGGCTCAAAGAGAAGGTCGATCGTGGCGTGTTTCGTTGGGTCGACGGCGGATCCCATCTCGGCTCCACGTGTCACGTGTACAACGTCGTCGAGGCAATGATCCTGGCCGCGACGAGAGGAGAGCCCGGGTCCGCCTACTTCGTGACCGACGGGCCGCCCCGCCCCTTCCGCGACTTTGCCGGCGCCTACCTGGCCACCGCCGGAGTGGAAGTCGATGACCGTTCCGTCCCGGGATGGGTGATGG
>JBAPYG010000234.1:0-3467 GCA_049284615.1 Acidimicrobiia bacterium | reverse complement strand
CTGCTGGTGAGCACGCGGTTGAGGATGACCCCTCCGACGAACGGCATGAGGATTCTCCCGGAGAGACGTTCCGGTCGGAAAGGCTGGACTGCGCTGGGCTTGCCCGAGAGCCAAACCCGTCGCTCCTCGGCCAATTCCTTGGCGATTTCGGCGCCTGAGTTGCCCAGGCCAACGACGAGAACATCACCTTCCTCGAGCTGCCCTGGGTTCTTGTAGTCCTCGACATGGAGCTGGACGATCTGCGAGTCCAGCTCATTGGCGAAGCCAGGTCTCTTCGGTACCTGATATGACGCCATGGCCACGATCACGTTGTCGGCTTCGAAAGACCTCTCACCGGAGGTGGCCAAGAAGCGATTGCCGTCGTGGGTGAGAAGGTCCGCCCTCACCCCATGACGGATGGGGAGTTCGAAGTGCTCGGCGTATGACTCGAGGTAGTCGGCGACCTCGTCCTTGGTGGGGAAGCCCCAATCCTCACCGGGGATGGTCATGCCCGGCAGCGAGTTGTATCGGTTGGGGGTGAACAAGCGCAGGGAGTCCCATCGGTTTCTCCAGGCGTCACCAGTCCTCTGGTTGGCGTCGACGATAAGGAATGGCACTCCTGCCTGGTCTAGGAGATACCCCACGGTCAAACCGGCCTGACCTCCCCCGATGACCAAGGTGTTCAGTTGCTCTGATGCTCCGTTCATGTCACTGCCTCCATGCCTTCTCGCATGTCTCGAAGCTAAGGACAGAGCACCGGACTGTGAATACGGAATACTCCCCATGTGGGAGGCCTATTTGGAGACCAAGCCGTTCTCGGCGGCGAACAAGGTGGCGGCCGCCCGCGTTGACACCCCCATCTTGCGATAGCTGTTCTGGATGTGACGGTCGACTGTCTTTGGCGAGATTTCGAGATGTCGGGCGATCTGCTTGGTCTGGTGGCCCCGAGCCAATAGACCAAGCACCTCCAGTTCCCGCTCGGTCAAACCGCTCGGACGCTCGATCCTGGGCAGCTTCTGCCCGGCGGCCTCGGCGATTGCATTGACCATTGTCGGGTCGAATCGGCCCTGTTTGGCTTTGTCGGCCAGAGTCGACGTCGCCTTCTTCGACGAAAGTGCTTCCCGATAAGGGCGGGGCTCGATCTTGGACTGGAACGCGTCCGCCGCCGCCAGCAGCCTGGCGGCCGGTGAAAGGGAAGTGGCGTCGAGAGCCCGGTGGTAACCGGACCCGTCCAAGCGCTCATGGTGGGCCATGGCGATCGAGCCGATCTCGGCGAGAAACGGTGACCGGGACAAGACACGCTCAGTGTGATATGGGTGAAGCCTCGCTTGCTCGCGCTCGTCGGCAGTGAGTGATCCCGGCTTGTTCCAGACTCGCGATGAGACAGCGGTTCTCCCGATGTCGTGCACAAAACCGGCCCGTCGAATCGTCCTCACCTCGTCGTCGGCGAACCCGTGCAGCTCGGCCGCAGTCGCGGCCAGGTCGGCTACGCCCGAGGCGTGACCGGAGAGGGAGGGGGAGACCAGGTCTGAAAACGCACCCATCGCCCTCAATGCCCGGTCGATTGCTGGCCCGTGCAGCATCATCTGCGGCTGCGGCTCGGCGTCGAGGACGTCCGCCCACGCGGTGGTCGGAGGTTCGGTCGGCCCCAGCACCTCCTCGGCGTTGTCCAGGAATGTGGACACCACATCTGGGTCGAAGGCCTTTCCCGATCTGGAACGAATCACCTCCTTCACGTATGCGTCGTCACCGATCAGTCGCTGGTATGCGGCGTCCCGGCCCACGTGGATGATGCGCAATGGCAGGGGGATCTCATCGCCACTCGCGCGTTTGAGGACGCTCTTGCCGTCCCAACGCTCAGTGAGCATCGGGAACATCTCGTGAATCGACTTCGGTACCCCAACACGCTCGGCGAGCATGCCCGCGACCTCGCACAACGGGGCGAAATGCCCGCTTAAGAACCGGGTCGCCCGAGGCAGCCCGGCCACTACCTCCCACGCTCGGTGGGGGAGGTTCGCATTCGGAGATGGCAAAGCCCCGACGACTCCGGAGAGATTCTCGATCCGTGAGCCGAACTGCCGGTGCGTGTGGTGCTCCGTCAGGCTGCCCCCAAATATCTCCGATCGCACATCCCCGTCGACGGTGCAGCCCGCATACACGAGGAGGCAGGCGTAATAGGTGCGCGACAGCGTCTCCTGGTCGGCGTCGAGGGCCTTGCAGAGCCGCATGGTGACCAACGTGGCGTGGAGCCCATGCTCGAAAGGGATTCCCATGGCGAGGTCGGTCGCCAGGCACAATGAAGCGATCACCTCGGCGGCCCGAACCTGCTCGGTGGTCTTCGGTAGGGTCTCCCTCACTTCGAGAACCGTAGTTCTCTTGCCCTCACGGGCCAGCGGCCCACGCGAGCACGATGTGCCGTTCTCGAGAGACTACGCCCACGGCAGACAACAGATCGTCCTTGGACGGTTCGTGTACGCATGGCTTCCTGACCGTGGAGAGAGTGGGTCGTCGAGATGGCAGTCGGCAGCTCGGGGAGAGGTTGGCACTGGGTTACCCTCGCCGACCAGATCCTCATGAGACTCGTCATCGCCCGCTGCACCGTCGATTACTCGGGTCGCCTGACGGCGCATCTCCCCGAGGCGACCCGCCTCATCATGGTCAAGGCCGACGGGACGCTGGCCATCCACTCCGACGGGAACGCTTCAAAGCCTCTGAATTGGTAGAGCGACCCTTCATCAAGCACCGATCCGTTTTGAGGCAGTGGTCACCTGATCGCTCGTGGTCCACGCCCGCAGACCCGATCCGGTAAGTGCCGTTATGGGCGGGTGAGGAGGTAGGCAATGTGTGTCCCGGGAAGGGCTTTGAGGTCTAGTGAAACCTCATCTCCGAACGCGAAATCGGGATCTTGGTCGATTGCTCGTCGAACGGACTCCGATACGAGCGTTTGTCCGCCCCGAGCCTTTGAAGCAAGTCTTGCTGTTTTGTTGACGGTGTATCCGAAGTAATCGTTGTCTGTATGGATGGCGTCGCCCATGTGGATTCCGATCCTGATCCGATAGTCGCTGACTGTTTGCTTCCGGCTCACTGTCGACTGCATTTCAATCGCAGCTCGGGCCGCTTCCAGGGGTGTGTCGAATGCAATTAGCGCGCCGTCGCCCATGGTCTTGACCACGGTTCCACGGTTGGCTGCAGTGATTCGTTCGAGGTCACCAAAATGCCGCTGTACAACGTCGTTCCAAATGACGTCTCCATATTCAACACTGCGATCTGTGGCATCTTCGATATCACTGATCAGGAGGGCCACGCTGGACGTGTCGAACCGAGACGCCAAATCGCGGTCCAGATCGTCGCCAAGTGAGTCCACCAGTTCACCCAGGCTGTAGGGCATGTCGACTCCGAACCAGTCTCTATCGGCAGTGATTCCCTGCGATGCATGGATCTGAATCAGCTTCCAAACCCCGTCTTCCAACCTGAACACAGCGGTATGG
>JBAPYG010000233.1:0-4163 GCA_049284615.1 Acidimicrobiia bacterium | reverse complement strand
CCGCGGCCACCGAGTTCGGCTTCGAGAACGAGGAGGCCGCTTTTGGGTTGCAGTACTGCCACGGCGTCGGCGTCGGGCTTTGGGAGACTCCGTTGATCTCCCGTTATCACTCCCTCGAGCACCCGGTGACCATCGAAGAGGGGATGATGTTCGCCATCGAGACCTATTGGCCGGCGGACGACGGCTATTCGGCGGCGAGGATCGAGGAAGAGGTCTGGGTCACAGAGGACGGACCGGTTCTCCTGACCCGGTTCCCGTCAGAGGAGCTGTTGGTGCTGGGACAGCGCTATTGGAACGGACATGACTTCGTGAAGGGATACAACGAGATCGATCCCAACCCGAGCTTGGACTTCGACGATGAGTGAGATGTCCGTGGGGTGGGTCGGGCTGGGCCGCATGGGTCAGTCGATGTCCAGCCGTCTGGTCGCCGCCGGACTCGACGTGAAAGTCTGGAATCGAACCACCGAGCGGGCTCGGACCCTCGTCGATGAGGGCGCCACCCTCGTCGACCACCCGGTCGATCTCGCCGGCTGCGACGTCGTGTTCTCGATGCTGGCCCATGGGACAGCCCTCGACGTGGTGATGAACGGTGACGGGGGACTGCTCACCGGAGAGTCCGGTCCGGACGTCTTGGTCGATTGCTCGACCGTGTCAGTCGACGACTCTGCCGCCTTACGAGCGTCGGCGACGGCCGTGGGGACCAGGTTCCTGGCAGCGCCGGTTTCGGGCAACCCGAGAGTCGTCGAGGCCGGTGGCCTCAACTTCGTCGTGTCAGGGCCCGAGGATGCCTACGAGACGGCGAGATCCGTGATGAGGCACATTGGCGACAGCACCTACGTAGGCGAAGGTGAGCTGTCCCGGAACGTCAAGATCGCCCACAATCTCTACCTCGCAGTGGTGACTCAGTCGTTGGCCGAGGTGACCATCCTCTGCCAGAAGCTCGGGGTGCCCCGCTCGGCCTTCCTGGAGTTCCTCAACAAGAGCGCCATGGGCTCGACATTCTCCGGGTACAAGACCCCGGCCTTCGTGAATCTGGACTTCCATCCCACATTCACCACGGAGTTGCTGAAGAAGGATCTCGAGTTGGGGCTCGCCGCCTCACGTGAGGTCGGCGTGACCCTTCCCACGGTGGCCCTCACCCATCAACTCGTGCAGGGGCTGATCGGCGCCGGTCGCGGCGACAGCGATTTCGCAGCGCTCATCGAGCAGCAGGCGGCGATGGCAGGTATGACCCTCGAGCCCGAGAACGTCGAGGTGGACGACGGGTTGGGGAGCCCCTGATGGTCGATTGGGCGGTGGTTCGAAGGGCCGAAGTCGAGACGTCCGACGGTGTGACTCCATTGGTCGGTGTCGAGCAGGGAGCAGTCCATCTCGACGTCGCCATCGTCGACCTGCAGCCGGGGGAGATCCGCCCCGGCGAACTGAACCCGTACGAGGAGTCGTTCTTCGTCCTCGAAGGTCACGCCGTCCTCCGAATGGATGGACAGCTCCACGACCTGGGCGAGGACGACTTCGGCTTCATACCGGTGGCTTCCCCCCATCGTTGGGAGAATCGAGACGATGGGCCGGCGCGATTTCTGAGGGTCAGGGCCCCACAACCCCGAGTGTTCGTCCCCAATCCCCGAAAAGCCGTGCTCGCCGAACTCGACGCGACGGTGACTCCTGCGCCGGTGGATGCGACGGATCCGGCGACTCGTCTCGTCGGTCACTACGACGAGGGTGCCCTCCCTTCGCCTGGACCGCTGCAGATGAAGGGCTTCCGCTCGGCCACGGCACGAAACGTCGGTCTCTGGATGCTGGTCGACGAGGTGATCGGAGCTGTGCATCACACCCTGTTCATGGTGCAATTCGCCCCGACCGGACAGACCGTCACCCTCGGCGGCCAGCACTACCACCCCTTCGAGGAGATCTACTACATCGTCGAAGGCGAGGCGATCGCCCACCTCGAGGATCAAGCCATTCGAGTAGGTGTCGGGGACGTCGTCTTCGCCGGGGTCAACTCGCTACACGGTTTCGCCAACCAGACCGACGGAAGGGTTCGTTGGATCGAGGCCCAATCACCGGCGCCCCCGTCGGCCGGGGCCTTCTTCTTCCCCCATCAATGGGCCGAGCCGGGCTGAAGACACCCTCGTACTTGACGGAGGAGGGTCTCCCTTGTCTCGCTGTGCACGCGGTCTCGGAATCCGCTACCTGTTGCTATAGCAACGCGGTCTTCTGGCCCTATCCGACATCTCTCACGGGGGAGTACCTTCGGTACCGAGAGAATGTCACCCAACATCCTTCGCAGTGCCAGCCGGCTCACCGGTGGGCTGCATCCCGTCGGCAGGGCAACATCGAGAGTTGCTCTGGTGAGCACCTACCCACCGACGATGTGTGGGTTGGCCACGTTCACGTCGTCGCTGCGTGACGCACTCGCGGCGGTCAGGGGAAGCTCGGAGCAGCTCGATGTCTTCGCGGTCCTCGAAGGCGCGGCCGATGGCATTCGGCGACCGGAGGTGGTCGGCACACTGGATCCAGCAGATCCGTTCACTGTGCGCAATGCGGCCGCGGCGATGTCTCGCTACGACGTCGTAATCCTGCAACACGAATACGGCATCTGGGGGCCGAACATGGGGTTGCCGGTCGTAGACCTCGTGAATCGGCTCGACGCACCGTTGCTCACGACGTTGCACACCGTCCTGCCCTCGCCAACCGAACTCCAGACGCGCATTGTCGAAGCCCTGTCTTCGAAGTCTGCCTACACGATTGTGCCGACTCGTGTCGCCGGTGAGCTCCTGTCGATTCGTTACTCCGTGGAGCCACGCAGAGTCGAGGTCATACCCCATGGGACGGATCCCTATCTTCGATCGGTGGCTGCACTTCGAGAGCAGTACCGCGTCTCGGGCCGGCGACTGCTCACCTGGGGCCTCATCGGGCCGGGCAAGGGTCTCGAATGGGCCATTCGCGCGGTCGCATTGGCTCGTCGCAGCTATCCAGACATCGTCTACACCATCGCGGGGAAGACCCATCCGAAGGTGGCCGAGCTACACGGTGAGTCATATCGCAGGAGCTTGGAGGCACTCGTCGCGAGCCTCGATCTCGATCGGAATGTGCGATTCGTCGACGAGTACATCTCACCCGCACTGCTGCGCAACCTTCTTGCGGAGGCCGCCGTCGTGGTACTGCCGTACGACTCTTCGGAGCAAGTCGTGTCGGGCGTCCTGGTAGAGGCCATCGCAGCCAATGTTCCGTTGATTGCCACGGCTTTCCCCCACGCCGTCGAGCTCGCCGACATGGGGGCGGTGCAGGTCGTCCCCCATCGAGATGCCGATGCGATCGCCCAGTCGATCGAAGAGTTGCTGGGATCGCAGACGACGGCGGAGCAGATGATCAGCGCCCAAAGGGCCCTCGCACCCGACCTCGACTGGGGCAGTGTCGCCGCCTCCTATGAGCGCCTGATGGAGAGGGTGGTCGCCGGCACGCTGCAGTTGAATCCTGTCCCTCCCGCCTCCGGAGTACCGGCATCTACTCGGCCTCATCGATGACACAGCTATCTATGAGCACTGCCGCTTCGGCGTTCCGAGGCACGAGCATGGCTACACCGTGGACGATGCGGCTCGAGCGACGATCCTCCTGTGTGACGGCCAGGTGAATAACCGGGGCGTCGAGGCACTCCGCACTTTGCTGACCTTCATCGGCGACTCGATGACCCGCGTGGGCAGCTTTCGGAACAGGCCTACGGTCGATGGCCGTGGCTGGAGGGCTCCGCCACCAGCAGCCGATAGAGGCGGCCGTACTGACTCGGCCGATGGGGACGGATTCACTTTGGCCGATGCCGGGTCGACGCCGAATCACGGTTGAGGATCGGTGAACTCCGCGGCTCCACGGGAGTGCGAACTCTTCGTCGGCTGGCTCATCTCCCCGATCAGATCGTCGACTCTGACGGTCATGAACCTGACTCCCTCGTCGGCGAAGCCGTATGGAACCACGAGCCAACCTTCGTGGGTCATGCCTCCACAGGAATAGACGACGTTGGGGACATAGCCATTGCGTTCGTCGGGGGCGGGTTCGAGCAAGGGGTGATCGAGCCGGGCGATGAGCCGCGTCGGATCGTCGAGATCGAGCAGGAGGGCACCCAGGCAGTAGCGACGCATCGGACCAACGCCGTGCGTGAGGACGAGCCA
>JBAPYG010000232.1:0-1538 GCA_049284615.1 Acidimicrobiia bacterium | reverse complement strand
ACCGAAGGCAGGTTCTCGAGCTCTGCCGGCGGTAGGTCGTAGATGTCCTTGTCCACCGGGTCGTGTGGCTCGATCTGGTTTTGCACCCCGTCGAGACCTGCCATCAGCATGGCCGCGAACGACAGGTAGGGGTTGCACGACGGGTCCGGGCATCGGAACTCCAGGCGCTTGGCCGCGGGCGCCTGGCTGTACTGGGGGATCCGAACCGCGGCGGAGCGGTTGCGACTCGAGTAGACCAGGTTGACCGGAGCCTCGTAGCCGGGCACCAGACGGTGGTAGGAGTTGGTGGTGGGTGCGGCGAAGGCGAGCACCGCGGGCGCATGCTTGAGCAGACCACCGATGTACCAACGGGCGATGTCCGACAGGCCGGCATAGCCGCCCTCGTCGTACATCAGGGTATCCCCGTCCTTCCACAGCGACTGGTGGGTGTGCATCCCCGAGCCGTTGTCCTCGAACACAGGCTTGGGCATGAAGGTGACCGACTTGCCCACCTCCCACGCCGTGTTCTTGACGATGTACTTGTAGAGGGTGACCTTGTCCGCCGTCCGCAGCAGCGTGTCGTACTTCATGTCGATCTCGGCCTGGCCGGCGGTGCCGACCTCGTGGTGCTGAACCTCGATCTCGATGCCGGCCTGCTCCAGGTTGTGGGTCATCTCCGACCGCAGGTCCTGGAAGTGGTCGGTCGGGGGCACCGGGAAGTACCCTTCTTTGTATCGCGGCTTGTACCCGAGGTTGCCCCCCTCCTCGTACTCGCCAGAGTTCCAGGCGCCTTCGACGGAGTCGACGAAGTAGTAGCCCGAGTACTGGTTCTGCCCGAATCTGACATCGTCGAAGATGTAGAACTCAGCCTCCGGGCCCCAGTACGACGTGTCGGCGATGCCCGTGGAGACGAGATACTCCTCCGCCTTCTTGGCGACGTATCGAGGGTCCTTCTCGTATGGGGTCGAAGTGATGGGGTCGTTGACGAAGCAGTAGAGGATCAGTGTCTTCCGGGAGCGGAAGACATCGTCGACTGCGGTGGTCGGGTCCGGGATCAGGATCATGTCAGATTCCTGGATGTCCTGGAATCCACGTATCGACGAGCCGTCGAAGCCAAACCCATCCTCGAATGAGTCTTCCGTCAACTGGTGGACGGGAACGGTGAAGTGCTGTACCTGACCGGGCAGGTCACAGAATCGCAGGTCGACGAACTCATAGCCTTCGCTTTCGACGAGGGACAAGACGTCGGCAGCCGTCTCGGTCACGATGCCTCCTTTATCGCTAGTGGTCGTGAACCGTTGCCTTTTGTATCCGACTCCAGTTGCCCTGCCGTTGCCGAAATGTGAACACTGTGTTTCGTGCTTTCCACAGGCGTCAATCCCGGCCCGCGTCGGGTCGCGGCCGCATAATCGACAGGTGATCCGGAGCTTCACGTGGGAGAAGGGTGAGAGTCGCCCGTCGGGCGACGGCTCCGGCGCCGTCGCCGAGATCCCGCCAGACGGTTGGGTCTGGGTAGACGTCGCCGACGAGACCCCGGAGCGAATCAGGGAGATATGCGG
>JBAPYG010000231.1:0-6535 GCA_049284615.1 Acidimicrobiia bacterium | reverse complement strand
GTCCTTCGCTGCCCCACGTGTGGGACTGTCCTGGTGGTGATCGTGGTGCAGGGCGCAAGCTACAGGATCAGCTTCGAGGCGTTGCGTTGGGCTTTGGTGAATCCTGGGTGAGTAGTCGCGACGGCGCCCTCACTCGTCCGTCACCGGTGGCGTCCCGTGGGTGTGAAAGGTGGAGATCGTCTCGAGGCCCCAAGCTTGACCCTTGGCTCGTTCCTCCGGGGTCCAGGAGACGAGTGGCCAATCGGGAGCGAGCATCAGCCGCGCTCCGGCATTGCACAACTCGATGCGGTTCCCACCCGGTTCCCACACGTACAGGAAGAAGGTCTGCTGGATGGCGTGCTTGTGGGGGCCCGTCTCGATGTGAACTCTGTTCTCCAAGCAGACATCCGCAGCCCGCAGGATGTCTTCACGGGTGTCGGTTGCGAATGCGATGTGGTGCAGCCTCCCTCGACTGGCCGTCCAGTCGGCGCTGTAGACCACGTCATAGGTCTTGTCACTGACCGTGAACCAGACGGCGGCAGGTGGCCCGTCCTCCGAGAGGACCTGCTCCGTCCGCATACCACCGAGGGCCGATTCGAAGAAGGCTGCGTTGGCCGGGATGTCTGCTGCCAGATAGTTCACATGGTCGAGTCTGCGAACGTTGGCACCGCGACCGGGAAATGGGGCGGCCTGATTCTTCAGGGACGGTTCCCGGCCCGGCGGGCTCGAGTAGCGCTCGGTCTCCCAATACAGGCCGATCTGGTGACCGTCGGGGTCCTCCATCAGATAGATGTCACCGATCCCGAGCTCGTCGTCCACCCATTTGCCCGCGATCCCCATCGTCGCCAGGTCGGCGGTCTTGCTCATGAGTGCGTCTCGACTGGCAGCGCGGACATACGTCCTGCCGATACCCGACTGCTCGCGATCGACCAGCTTGAGGGTGAAGAGCTCATAGTCGTCCCACGTGTGCAGATACACCGAGCCCCCTCGGTCCTCGACCACGTCGAGCCCCATGACCTCGACGAAGAACTCCCGGCTGGCGTCCAGAGTCGGTGTGAAGATCTCGACGGATCCGATATGGGCGAGGTCCCGGGATCGACCCGCGCCCGAGTCGGCGTCGACCTCTCCATCGCTTCGTGATGTCACGTGCTGACCAGCCTCTCTCGGTATCGGGGCACCCTATTCATCTTTGGCGAGCCGACCTGGGTCGCGGATGTGCCAACCACAGGTCGAGGTGTATTCGACCCGGGCCTGCTGAGCCCGCGTATCGATGTCTGAACATATGAGCTTGTATTCATATGTCATCGCCAATAGCGTGAGCAGGTGGCGCGACCTAACTCCAGGCGAACGGCCCTCGCTTCTGATGACGGCAGGTTGCGAATCGAGGAGGCTCAACTCCTGGCGGATCGGTTCAAGCTCCTGTCCGATCCCAGTCGTCTGCGGATCGTCTATGCGCTGTTGGAGAGTGGCGACCTCTGTGTGAGTGACCTCGCCGGAGAAGTAGAAGTCAGCGAGTCCGCCACAAGTCATCAATTACGCCAGCTTCGTCTCGCCGGCCTCGTCAAGGCTCGGAAAGAGGGCCGGGAGGTCTATTACCGCATCGCCGATTCCCATGTCCGATTGCTCCTCGACGTGGCAGTCGAGCATTACCTGCATGGTCACGAGCACAATCGATGAGTCACCAGCACCTTCCGCGGGCAGGTCGCCGATATCTGGGCCGTCTCGGTATCGCATTCGGACTGGTCCTCGTGTTCATGGTCGTCGAGGCTGTAGCCGGTCTCATCACCGGTTCGTTGTCTCTGGTCTCCGACGCGGGTCATATGGCGACCGATGCCCTGGGCCTGGGCATGGCGTTGGCCGCCATCGTCGCCGCCGACAGGGCATCCCGGGCGGGGGGTCGTACTTATGGCCTCTACCGGCTAGAGATACTGGCTGCGCTGGCCAACGCCATACTTCTGTTGGCGGTCGCCGGATACGTTCTCGTCGAAGCGGTGCAGCGCTTTCGAGACCCGCCCGCGGTGGCCACGACACCGATGCTCACCGTTGCGGTCGTCGGCTTGATCGTCAACCTGATCGCGTGGAGGCTCCTGCGCGACGGCGCCGATCGGTCGCTCAATGTCAAGGGTGCCTACTTCGAGGTGCTGGCGGACCTGGCCGGATCGGTGGCCGTGATCCTGGCTGCACTCATCACGATCGTCACCGGATGGCGCTACGCCGACCCATTGTTCGCCGGTCTGATCGGTCTGTTCATTCTGCCGCGAGCATGGAGCCTCGGTAGTCAAGCCATCCGCATCCTCACTCAATCCGCCCCACCAGGACTCGACCTCGGTGCCGTGCACTCGGAGCTGTTGGCGATACCCGGGGTGATGGATGTCCACGACCTCCACGCATGGACTCTGACTTCTGACATGGATGTGGCGACAGTCCATCTGATGACGACCGTCGACACCGACCCGCACCCGGTCCTCGATCAGGCCCGACACCTCCTGGAGTCGAGATACGGCATCGCTCACGCCACGCTCCAGGTCGAGCCCGAGAACCATCACGGCTGCTCCGAAGTTGCCTGGTAGCGGACCCGACCTCGAGCTGGGACCCGGCTTCCGCCGGAGTGGCTCGGTCAGGTGAAGTCGAAGAGTGGTGGCAGCGCAACTACGACGATCGCGGCCCAAACCGCGAAGAGGGGCAGATAGGTGGTCTGCCATCGCTCTAGTCGGTAGAACGCGACCCGACGACCTAGGAAACGCATCGAAAGCCACGCCGTGCCTGCCAGATTGATCAGGAGCAGCAGGTTCAAGCCGAGTGCCGCAGTGCGATTCGGTGTGAAGCCGAGCTCCCCGATGCGGGCGACCATCGTCACCAGGACGATGAGGTCGAGGAGCAGAGCGCTCACGACGGCAACGAGCTGGATGCCGTCCATCCATCCCGGCGGGGACTCCGGGTCACGTGCCGATATCCCGTACAACACGAGACCCAGAACCACCACAAGGAGCGCGTCGAAGATGCCGACGAGCTCTCGATCGAAGCCGTCCCCGAGCCCGGTTGCGACGTACACGACTATGGCCCCAACCAACATGACTGCGAACAGGGGAGTGAAGAGCATGGTCAGCACCGGCGCCATGTTCTCCACGACGCGTTGTTTCGATTCGACCAACCAGGCTGCGACGATCACCGCTCCCGACGCCCCAAGCGGTAGCGCCCACTCCACTACGCGCTCGACGTCGACGACGCCTGTCGGCTCCAGGATGACCGCAGTCAACACGAGCAGCACGCCACCACCGAGCGCGATCAACACGTAGTAGATGAACCACTCGCCGGTGAAGCGGACGAAGTCCATGCGCCGCTCGTGGGATCTCATCACGCCGCCCATATAGGGGAAGGCGACCACGAACCACGTTGCGACCGGGAGATGGGCTGCCACCAACAGCTCGGTCGCTCCGCTCTCACGGTACGGGTACAGGTTGACGACGACCACTCCCACCGCGAAGGGGAGGAGCGCCAGCAGAGCTCGACGGGTGCTCAGGCCGCGTCGTCTGATGAAGTAGCCGGCGAGGAACGGCATCACCAAGAAGCTCGCGTTTCGGATCAACCATGGAGCCAATTCGGTCGGGTAACCGGCGGCGAGCAGAGCGAGCAACGTGGTGAGTGCCGTCCCCACCGCGAATGCCAGCATCTCGAACCCACGTGAAGCGAGAGTCTCGGAGCGGTCGCCTGTGGTGACGAGCTGTGACCAGAGCCGTCCGCTGTGTTCTCGGGCGAACTCCTCTGACAACTCGTCGCGGGCTCCCAACCTCTTCAGGGCGATGAGGAAGGCCTCGTCCTCGGATAGACCTGCAGTCATCAAGTCGGCGATCTGACCGCGGAGATGGTCTTCCAACTCGTCGACGTCGGGCTCTGCCACGGCGGTGCTCTGCCCGAGGAACGCTCTCCATCGAGCGATGTCGGCTTCGAGTCGATCCATGATCAGACCGTCCCGACATAGGGGAGGAGCTTCGGGCTGCCCCACACCCCGCCCAGAGCTCGGGTCACGGCCGCCCACTGACGCCTGTGCTCTGCGAGAGCGGCCCGCCCGTCGGTGGTGATCGAGTAGTAGCGGCGCCGTCGCCCTTCTGGCGGAACCCGCCAATCGGTGGTCACGTAGCCAAGCCGGTGAAGCCGATGGAGCAGCGGGTACACCATGCCATCGGTCCATTCGAGCTCTCCATCGGAGAGGTCGCGGACCCGCTTCAGGATGGCGTAGCCGTAGCTCTCACCCTCGGTGAGGATGGCCAGCACCAGTGGTGTCGCCGATGCTGCGACGAGCTCTTTATCGATCTGCACGACGAGCCTCATACCTCGATACGGAATGCATAGAGGTACAAGGTATAGGAACTCCACGCACATGACAAGGGCCTGATGGAGTCATGCGCGCCCTACCGCGCGGCGCTCCCACCCCCAACAATCGTGGCTCGAGGGGACTGCCTTGTACGCTCGGTGGTCCCGACCGACCAACACGTATCGAGTGACGAAGCATCCCCAGCAGCCAAAGAGCGAGCGTTCTCTGCTCACCGACGAGGACATCTACCTCTGGAACGAAGGGACCCATTACAGGCTCTACGAGAAGATGGGGGCCCACGTCACCGACGACGGCACCTACTTCGCGGTCTGGGCGCCGGCCGCCGACGACGTTTCGGTGGTCGGGGACTGGAACGGATGGAAACCCGAGGCCGACCGGCTTCGCCCACGAGGGTCCTCCGGAGTGTGGGACGGCGTGGTGCCCGACGCCGGCGAGACCGCGGCATACAAGTACAGAATCACCAACGGCGGATACGTGGTCGAGAAGGCCGACCCGTTCGGCTTCCATCACGAGACCCCGCCACAGACCGCATCGAAGGTCTGGACCCTCGACCACGACTGGGGCGACGACATCTGGATGGCGAAGCGGAAGGAGCACCAGACCCTCCGCTCACCGATCAGCGTCTATGAGATGCATCTCGGCTCGTGGCGTCGGAACGACGATGGGAGCCACCTCACCTACATCCAACTCGCCGATCAGTTGCCCGCCTATCTCGAATCGATGGGTTTCTCACACGTCGAGTTCCTCCCGGTGATGGAGCACCCGTTCTATGGGTCCTGGGGCTATCAGACCACGGGCTACTTCGCCCCCACCAGCCGGTTCGGCACACCTGAGGACTTCATGACATTGGTCGACGCTCTGCACCGCGCCGGCATCGGGGTGATCCTCGACTGGGTGCCATCCCACTTCCCAACCGACGAGCACGGGCTCGGCTATTTCGACGGGACCCATCTCTTCGAGCATGCCGACCCGAGACAGGGATTCCACCCCGACTGGAACACCCTGGTCTACAACTACGGGAGGTCTGAGATTCCGGCTTTCCTCATCAGCAATGCCCTGTTTTGGCTCGACAAGTACCACATCGATGGTCTCCGCGTCGATGCAGTCGCTTCGATGCTCTATCTGGACTACTCCCGGGATGACGGTGGTTGGATCCCCAACGTTCACGGGGGTCGGGAGAACCTGGAGGCGATCTCATTCCTCCAGCGTCTCAACGAGACCGTCTTTAGCGAGTTTCCCGACGTCCAGACCATGGCCGAGGAGTCCACTGCCTGGCCGATGGTCTCCCGGCCCACCTATGTGGGCGGGCTCGGGTTCGGTCTGAAATGGGACATGGGCTGGATGCACGACACGTTGTTGTATCTCTCCAAGGAGCCCGTCCACCGGAGCTACCACCATCACCAGCTCACCTTTCGAGGCGTGTATGCGTTCACCGAGAACTTCATCCTGCCCCTGTCACACGACGAGGTGGTCCACGGCAAGGGCTCGCTCCTGGCCAAGATGCCGGGTGACGATTGGCAGGCTTTCGCCAACCTCCGTCTCCTTCTGGCGGCGCTGTACACGCAACCGGGCAAGAAGCTGTTGTTCATGGGCTCGGAGCTTGCCCCGAGGACGGAGTGGAACCACGACGGCTCGCTCGATTGGGGTCTACGTGAGCACGAGTCCCATGGCGGTGTGTCGCGGCTGGTGGGCGATCTGAACCGTCTGTACCGCGACGAGCCCGCGCTGCACGAACTCGACTGCGACCCGGGCGGCTTCGAGTGGGCGGTCGCCAACGACTCGGCGAACGGCGTCCTCGCCTACTTCCGCAGGGCCGCCCGGGGAGACCTTCTCCTGGTGGTCTCCAACCTGACCCCCGTCCCACGTGACCTCTACCGAATCGGCGTCCCCCATCCGGGCGAGTGGGTTGAGATCCTCAACACCGACGCGGCGATCTACTGGGGCTCGGGCCGGGGCAATCTCGGTGGAGTCGACACCGGGCCGCTTCCGGTCCCGCACCAAGGGCGGCCACACTCCATCGACGTCACACTGCCCCCGCTCTCCACTTTGATCTTCAAACCTTTTCCCTTCACAGTCGTCGACGGCGCCGAAGAGGAGTGACCACCGCGAACCGCCGGTTAGCCCTATCGTCAGGTGACTTTGAGCAATTTCGTCTGTGTCCACGGCCACTTCTATCAGCCGCCGCGGGAGAACCCCTTCACCGGTAGGGTCGAAGACCAGCCC
>JBAPYG010000230.1:0-2415 GCA_049284615.1 Acidimicrobiia bacterium | reverse complement strand
GGGTAGACATAGCTCATGGACGAGCCGACCTCCCAATCGGACTGGACCGCCGTCCCATAGAAGTACTCCACGGTCTTCTCGGGATTGGTGATTGCGTCCCACACTTCCTCGGCCGAGCCGCGGATGAAGGACTTGTAGATGTGGACAGGTGTGTCCATCTCCGTATCTCCTCTCTCCACGCGAGCCTTGATGTCGGCGATCGCTCCGACCCGTGGCCCGGCGTAACGACTGATCCAGCGATCGTGGACCAGCTTGATGGGGATGGGGTTGAGATAGTGGAACTTCTGCCGGCCCTGTTTGTGGGTGGTGATCAGATCCGCATCCTCGAGGACCCTGAGATGGTTCATGACGCCATAACGGGTCATCTCCGGGAGATGAGCGCACAGCTCGCCCAACGTCTGGCCGTCACGCTCGTACAGCTCGTCGAGCAGGTGGCGTCTGTTGGGATCGTTGATCGCCCGGAAGACCTCATCCATGAAGGTCACTATATGTGAGTGTTTACTCACATGTCAAGGAGTCAGCGAGCGAACACCTGACAAACCCAGAGGGCCCCCTGACCGTCGCGCCAGACCCCGATACCCATGTGAGTGAAGTCACCCAAGATGTTCTCCCTGTGCCCGCTGGAGGCGACGAGGGCATCGAAGATCCCGCCGACGGCACCGCCGACGGCGATGTTCTCGCCCACCGAGACCCAAGGGTCGAGCAGCGACCCGATGTTGGAGTGAGAAAGCCCGCCGTTGGCCGACATCTTCTTAGCCCAGTTCCGGGCATAGGAATCGAGCGAACCGCTTCGCGTCAGCGAATCGGCACCCTGAGAGCCCCGGTAGGAGTTGATCCGCGAGGCGAACTCCTTTTCGGCCGAGGCGACGTACTCGCCCCCGCTGGCAGCAGTGGTCGGAGGCGACGTCGTGGGTGGTGCGGTCGTGGGGGTCGTCGTGGGTGGAGTCGTCGTGTCCGGCGAGCTGGGGCTGGTGGTGGCCGAGCGCTTCGCAGCCGTTGTCGTGGTACCCCCGGCAGTCGTCGTGGTGGTCTCCGGGACACTGGTTGTGGTCGAGTCGGGGACCGTTGTGCTGGTCGTTGTGGTCGAGCGGGCGAGGGCCTCCTCGGTGAGCTCTTGCTCCTCCGGTGGTATCGCGGTCACCGCGCCCGATTCCACGAGAACTGCGAAGTCCGGGGCGTCCGTCGTCGTGGTCGACGACGTGATGGCGGCCACCGGTGCCTCCTCCGGAGCCGGTATCGCCGCCAGCGCGGTGAGCCCGCCCAGGACGAGGACGGAGAGAATGATGGCGGCGACTCGGGGGCGATTCATGTGGGCGGGGGCTTTGGGGAGCGTAGCGATTGGCTGTCATCGGCGCAGAGCCAGCACTCGCGCACGACACCCCGGGGGCCCGATCGTACCGAGATCGCCCCGGCAACATCAATCGGTGAGCCGGGAGACCACCTCGGCGATGGGGTAGTCGACCGTGCTCGTCGTGTTCGGCACCGGCAGTGCCGACCACGAGCCGCCCACCAGTCGCCAACGCGCACCCCAGTCGTACTCCACGGACACCACCGCCCCGGCCGGGTCTTTCATCTCGTAGACATGGGTCGCGGCGCCACTCGGGTAGCCGGCGAGGAGGGTCTCGGTGGGTGGGAAGGTGTCGGTGTGCCCGTCACCCCAGTCGACGATGACCGCATCGACCACGATCTCCACTTCGAGGCTGCTGGCCCCACTCGTCAGGGTGGCCGCGTGGTCGTCGGGGACCGACATCCCGAGGAAAGTCACGAGACCGGTGATCCCCTGACCTGGCACCGGGTTTAGATCGGGGAGCGGCGGGTCGTGGATGTATGACATCACATAGTTCCAGGCATCCGCCGACGGGTCGGCCACGGGAGTCGGCTCAGACGAGCAGCGGGGCAGTGTGGGCCCGATGGCGATGATCCCTCCCGGAGCCCCCGGGTCGGTGTCCAACCCGATGTTGGCGCTGCCGTCGGCGTACCGGTCGAGGATCAGGTAGGCAGTGATGGCCGAGGTCAGATACCAGCATTGACCGGTGAGATCGGTCCCCAGATTCGGGTAGAGGACCGACGGCACGTCGGAGTCGGAGCCATAGTCGACAGTCTCACCACCCGTGATCCGACAACGGGTGATCACCCTCACGTCCAGTGTGAGCGGGTCCTGAACCTCGGCGACCCAACACGATTCAAAGTCGCCTGCCCACGCTGTGTCGGTTGGGATGACCAGGACTCCGAGTACCGCTAGGGCAACAGCGAGTCGCAATCCTCTTCCCACCTGTCGCTGCGTTCAATCCATGTGCTCAGTCTGGACCACGCATCACCCTCCCATCTGACAAGAAAAACGCCACTGCTGGTTCCTTCCCGAAATCCGCTTAAGGACATCACAGTCCAGAGGGCAATGCAGTCTTCGTCACTTCT
>JBAPYG010000229.1:0-1780 GCA_049284615.1 Acidimicrobiia bacterium | reverse complement strand
CACAAGATCGTCCGTCTGGGCGACTGACTGGATTCTGTCCCGATCAACCGGCATAGTCGGTGACGGGACGAAACAGAGGAGAACTCGATGTCAAGCAACGTGACTTTGATTGGAAACCTGGTCGACGACCCCGAGCTGCGGTTCACCCCGTCGGGAGTGGCCATGGCGAAGATCCGCATGGCCGTGAACCGCCGCTGGCGTGGTCAAGACGGAGAATGGCAGGAGAACACAAGCTTCTTCTCCGGGACCATCTGGCGGGAGCAGGCCGAACAGGCCGCCGAGTCGCTGCAGAAAGGCGCCCGCGTCATCGTGACCGGTCGTCTGGAGCAGCGCAGTTGGGAGACGGAGGCCGGAGAGAAGCGCTCCGTGGTCGAGGTCGCCGTCGACGAGATCGGCCCTTCCCTTCGCTGGGCGACCGCGACGGTCAACCGCACTCAGCGTGAGGACAGCTGGGGTGGCAACTCCGGAAAGACCGACGACTCCGCCGGTGCCAGCGCCCCGGCGGCCCGAGAGAACTATGGGCCCGACGAGGCCCCCTTCTAGGAGAGATTCGAATGGCTCGTAAGAACAGGAGAAACCCGCGTCAGACGACACGCGGGCGTCGCCAGGAATTCAGGCGGGGCAAGCCCAGACCGTGCACGGTGTGCCCCGATGGTGACGTCGACTGGAAGGACACTGCCTTCCTACGCAAGTACGTGTCCGACCGCGGCAAGATCCGGGGTCGACGCGTCACCGGGTTGTGCCCACAGTGCCAACGGAAGGTGGCCGTCGCGGTGAAGAACGCACGCGAGATGGCCCTGCTGCCATATGTGGGTGGCCGATGAAGTTGATCCTCACTGCCGACGTCAACGAGCTCGGCAAGCGGGGAGATGTCGTGGATGTCTCCGACGGGTACGCCAGGAACTTCCTGCTTCCCAAGAAGAAGGCGATCAAGGCCAACGAAGGCGCCCTGGCCCAGGCCGAGTCGATCCGCGAGGCGCGTATCGAGGCGGAGCGCAAAGCCAAAGAAACGGCCGAGAACATCGCCACACAGCTGGTCGGGAGTCGTGTAGTCCTTGCCGCCCAGGCCGGCGACGAAGGTCAGCTCTACGGCTCGGTGGGAGTGTCCGACGTGATTCAGGGCATTCAGCGATTCACCGGGATCGAGCTGGAGAAGGGCCAGGTGGAGATCACCGAGCCGATCAAGGCGATCGGGCTCCACGAGGTCCAGGTGAAGGTGCACCCCGAGGTGGAGTTCCCCCTCACCCTGGACATCATCCCCGCCTGAATCGATCGAGGCTCGCGGAGGAGCCGCCGTTCTGGCTAGCGTGCCCCCATGGAGATCGCCGCCTGGATCGCCGTCGCCCTCATCGCGGTCTTGACCGTGTTTCAATTGGCCTTGGCTCTGGGGGCTCCCGCGGGCGCGGCAGCTTGGGGCGGCTCTCACCCTGGTGTCCTGCCCACCCGTCTGCGTGTGGCCAGTGCGTTGGTGGCGCTCTTCTTCTATCCCGTGGTGGCCATCGAGTTGCTCAACGCGGCCGGTGTGATCGATGTCGGACTCGAGCTGAGCCCGTTGTGGCTCTGGGTGCTTGCCGGTCTGTTCGCGTTGGGGGCGTTGGCCAATTTCGCGTCACGATCGAAGGTCGAGCGAATCTGGGGACCGGTTTCTCTCGCTCTTGCGGTCTGCTGTGGTGTGATCGCCCTCGGGTTGTGACCCGCCAACGGTGAATTTCACTATCTAGCCGAGCATTTCGCGAACTCGCACCCACGCGAAAATGAATCCGTAGGTCGGGAAAAACAA
>JBAPYG010000228.1:0-1924 GCA_049284615.1 Acidimicrobiia bacterium | reverse complement strand
CCATGCGGCCCAGGGTGAGCGAGGCCACCCGACACCGTTTGGAGACGCTCGGCGACCACCTCATCCCGGAGGCACACGGCATGCCGGCAGCCAGCACCATGGATGTGGGCACCTCGCAGCTCGACGTGGTGCTCGCGTCACGGCCCGACCTCGCCCCTCTGCTGGAGGAGGCGCTGGGCGCAGCCGAGATCCAAGATCCGGATGAGTTCCTGGAGGGGCTGGCCGAGGACCTCTACGGGGCGGTCACGCTCGCCATCGTCGCCGGGTACTACATGCACCCGGAGATCCATCGTCTGATCGGATACCCCGGGCAGGTGCCCAAGGACGCCCAGCGCATCAGTGAGCGCGAGATCTACCAGGAGGGGCTCATGGAGCTCGCCCAGAAGGTGATCGACCGCGGGCCGATCTACCGGCCCACACCCGGCCAGGAGACGTCAGCATGACCGAAACCCACCTCAACTTCATCGACGGCAAGTGGGTCCCGTCCGCCACCGGTGAGACCTATCTCGACGCCAACCCGGCGCGCCCGAGAGAGATCCTCGGCGAGTTCCAACGGAGTGGTGCCGAGGACGTCGCCGCGGCGGTGGCCGCGGCGAGAGGCGCTTTCGACGGTTGGAGGCGGACACCGGCTCCCCTTCGAGGTGAGATCGTGGCCAGGGCCACGCGCTTGCTCGTCGAGCACAAACAGGAGCTCGCGGAGACGATCACGAGGGAGATGGGCAAGGTCCTCGTCGATTCGGGGTACGACGTCCAAGGTGCCATCACCTCCGGCGAGTACATGTCGGGCGAAGGCCGACGCATGTTCGGTGACACCGTGCCCTCTGGACTTCCCAACCGCCTCGCCATGACCGTCCGGGAGCCGGTCGGTGTGGTCGGCATCGTGACACCCTGGAACCTCCCGATGCTGATGCCGGCGTGGAAGCTGTTCCCGGCCCTGGTCTGTGGCAACACTGTCGTTGTCAAGCCCGCCGAAGACACACCACACACCGCAGTGAGGCTGTTCGAGATCCTCGAGGAAGCGGGCGTCCCCCCAGGCGTCGCCAACCTGATCACCGGCTATGGCCCCGAGGCGGGTCAGCCGCTGGTGACCCATCCCGGGGTGGACATGGTCTCATTCACCGGATCACGAACGGTGGGCAAGCAGATCGCGGCCACGGCCGGAGCCGAGTTGAAGCACGTCTCGTTGGAGATGGGCGGGAAGAACGCACTTGTGGTCCTCGCCGATGCCGACATCTCCGAGGCGGTCACCGGGGCGCTCTGGGGTGGCTTCTCCACCGCAGGGCAGCGTTGCACGGCGAGCAGCCGCCTCGTCGTCGACGAGGCGGTCGCCGACGAGGTGGTGGACGCACTCGTGGCCGGGATGTCCACTCTCGTGGTCGGTGACGGGCTCGACCCCGTCACCAATGTCGGGCCCTTGATCAACGCCAGGCAGCTCGACCGGGTCCACTCCTACACCGGGGTCGGCATCGAGGAGGGGGCCCGCCTCGTCGTTGGTGGCGAGAAGCTGTCGGACGGTCACGATGGCGGTCACTTCTATGCCCCGACATTGTTCGACCATGCCACTCCGAACATGCGCATCGCCCAGGAGGAGATATTCGGCCCCACCATCACCGTGATACGCGTCGACGGGGATGACGAGGCGATCGCCGTCGCCAACGGGACCCGTTACGGGCTGTCCGCCGCGGTCTACACCAGGGACACCGCTCGGGCGCTGCGGGCGGTCCGCGAGCTCGATGCCGGACTGGTCTATCTGAATGCACCCACCATCGGCTCGGAGATCCATCTCCCCTTCGGTGGCACCAAGGACACCGGGAACGGTCACCGCGAGTCGGGCACAGCAGCCATCGACCAGTTCACAGAGACCAAGACCGTGTTCCTCGACTACAGCGGCACCCTGCAACGGGCCCACATCGACGAGCCCACC
>JBAPYG010000227.1:0-3308 GCA_049284615.1 Acidimicrobiia bacterium | reverse complement strand
AGGGGACTCGGTTCGCCGGCGCGCTGGAGCACCTCGAGGCCGTCTCCGAGACCGTGGGCTTGCCCGTCATGCGGAAGGACTTCCTCGTCGACCCGATTCAGGTCCTCGAGGCGCGGGCCGCGGGGGCGTCGGGCGTCCTCCTGATAGCCCGCCTGCTGCCCGACCGGCTCCTCGAGGAGATGACCGACCTGACGCTGAGCCTCGGCATGTTCGCGCTGATCGAGGTCTTCGACCGCTCGGACCTGGAGACTGCCGCAGGCGTCTTCGATCGTGACGTCCTGGTTGGCGTCAACTCTCGGGACCTCTCGAGTCTCGAGGTCGATGCCGGCCGTTTTGCCGCCTTGGCGCCCCATCTCCCCGATCGAATCAAGGCGGTGGCGGAGAGCGGCCTGGCTGATCCTGCGGACTTCGCTGCCGTGGCCGGTCTCGGGTACCGCCTGGCCCTCGTCGGCTCTTCGCTCGTCCGAGACGGCGACCCGGGTCGGCGTCTCTCCGAGGTCCTCGAGGCCGGGCGCGCCCAGCTCACCGGGGCGGGAAATTGAGCCTCTTCGTCAAGATCTGCGGGCTCACCGATCACGGGGCGGTCGAGACATGTGTCGAGTCGGGTGTCGACGCCATCGGGTTCGTCTTCGCCGAGTCGCCGCGTCGGGTCGAGCCGGGGCTGGCCGCGGAGCTCTCGAGTTTGGTACCGGCCGGGATCGCCCGGGTAGCGGTCTTTCGCCGGCCCCGGCCCGGCGACATCGATCGTGTCCTCGACGTCTTCATGCCGGACGTCGTCCAGGCCGACCACGATCACCTGTCGAGTCGTTCCGATGTGAGGGTGCTGCCGGTCTACCGGGAGACAGTCGACTCGAATCCAGAGCACCGGAGGTTCCTCTACGAAGGAGCCGTCAGCGGAGTGGGCCAGCTCGTCGATCTGGAGCGGGCGGCGGGAGTGGCGAGTCTCGGTGAGATGGTCCTCGCCGGTGGTCTTCGACCCGACAACGTGGGTCGGGCGATCGCGATGGTCAAACCCTTCGGGGTTGATGTGAGTAGCGGGGTGGAGTCCGAGCCGGGTGTCAAGAGCCCGGCGTTGATCCGTTCCTTCGTGACGGCCGCACGTGTGGCCGGAGAGAGATTGGTGAGCGCATGACGGTTGAGACGACCCCACACACGGCGGTGACCGCCGAGGGCAGGTTTGGCCCATACGGCGGCCGCTATGTCCCCGAGACCCTGATGAAGGCCCTACAGACCCTGGAGGAGACCACCGCCGGCCTGTTTGAAGACGCCGGGTTTCTCGAGGAGCTGGCTCATGAGCAGGTCGAGTTCGTGGGTCGGCCGACACCCCTGACCGAAGCCCGGAACCTGAGCGACAGCTGGGGGGCACGCGTGCTCCTCAAGCGGGAAGACCTCTGCCACACGGGCGCGCACAAGATCAACAACGCCATAGGCCAGGCGCTGGTGGCGAAACGGCTCGGTGTGGCTCGCATCGTGGCCGAGACCGGTGCCGGCCAGCATGGGGTGGCTGCCGCCGCGGCCGCCGCCCGGGTGCGGCTCCCCTGCACGGTCTACATGGGAGCGGTCGACGTCGCCCGGCAGCGTTCGAACGTCGAGCGCATGCATCTGCTCGGCGCCACCGTCGTCCCCGTCGAGAAGGGAGATCAGACTCTGCAGTCGGCCATCGACGAAGCCCTTCGGGATTGGGTCTCCGATCCCGACGGGACCTATTACCTGCTGGGATCGGCCGTGGGCCCACATCCCTACCCTTCACTGGTCGCAGAGCTGCAATCGGTCATCGGTCGTGAGGCGCGGTCACAGACTCTGGCGGCGACCGGCGCCCTCCCCGACGTGGCCGTGGCTTGTGTCGGTGGCGGGTCGAATGCCATCGGCATGTTCCGCGGCTTCGTCGACGACGAGACAGTCGCGCTCCTGGGCGTGGAGGCAGGTGGCGACGGAACCGCACACAGCGCCACTCTGGGGTCGGACACGGTTGGCGTCCTCCATGGCGCCATGACGCCCCTGCTTCAGGACGAGTACGGGCAGGTGCACGAGACACACTCGATCGCCCCGGGCCTCGACTACCCCGGGGTGGGGCCCGAGCACGCCATGCTGCGTGACTCGGGGCGCGCCACCTATGTGTCGGCCAGCGACGTCGAGGCGCTCGCCGCGCTCAGGGAGTGCTCGACGGCCGAGGGCATCATCCCCGCCCTCGAGTCGGCTCATGCCGTCGCCGGGGCGAGACGCTGGGCCGGTGACCACCCCGGGTCGGTGGTCGTGATTTGCGTCTCCGGCCGGGGAGACAAGGATCTGGACATAATCAGAGGAGCCGGCGATGAGTGAGCCCGCGGCCGCAGTCACCGTTGCGATCGAAGAAGCCGGAGGGCATGCGCTGTGCGCATATCTCACCGCCGGCTATCCGGACCTGGAGAGGTTTCCCTCGATCCTCGAATCCGTGGCGAGCGTCGCCGACGTCGTAGAGGTGGGCATCCCGTTCACCGACCCGATGGCCGACGGACAGACCATCCAGCAGGCCAGTCACGCCGCCCTGGAACAGGGCGTGAACCTCGACGTCATCTTCACCATGTTGGAGAGCACGGAACTGGGCGCCCCCCACGTCCTGATGGGCTACTTCAACCCCTTTCTCGCCTATGGGATCGATCGGCTCGTCGAGAGGATGTCCGAGGTGGGGACTTCCGGGCTCATCGTCCCCGACCTGCCCCTGGAGGAGAGCGGCGACCTGATCGGGATGCTGGAGGCGCGCGGTCTCGGTCTCGTCCAGCTGGTGGCGCCAACCACACCTCCCGAGCGACTCCGGAAGCTGGCCACGGCGAGCAGGGGCTTCGTCTACGCGGTCACGACGAAGGGCACCACCGGGAGCGCCACCAACTTCGACGAGGAAGTGCTGGCCTACCTGGATCGGGTGAAGCAGGCGGCCCGGCTCCCGGTACTGGCCGGCTTCGGAGTGCGTGAGCGTGCGCAAGTGCTCGAGCTCTCGACGCACGTCGACGGGGTCGTGGTCGGCTCTGCCCTGATCGATGCGATCGACCGGGGTGACGATCCCGCCCACTTCCTCGGGGGCCTACGCGCCGTGGACGTGACATCGTGATCGTCGTCCTCGAGCCCGATGTGTCTCTGCGAGACAAGGCATCGATCGTCCGGTTCATCGAACAACAGGGAGGGCGTCTGCTGGTCAGCGAGCTCGGCGAGACGACCCACATCGGTCTCGTCGATGGTGCTGCCCAGGCCCTCGCTGAGGAGATCCGGTCGATGCCAGGTGTCTCCACCATCAAGTCCGAGGCGCCACCGTATCCCCAGGTGTCTCGGGAATA
>JBAPYG010000226.1:0-4820 GCA_049284615.1 Acidimicrobiia bacterium | reverse complement strand
GTCACCGTCCTCGGGGTCGTGACCGGGCCCACCGACGACGGCTGGGTGGAGGTCATGCTCCCGACCAGGCCCAACGGAAGCACCGGTTGGGCCCGAGCCGATCAAGTCTCCTTCTACGTGGCCGACTCCAAGATCGTCGTCGACCTGGGGGCCCGTCGTCTCACATACATGGTCGACGGTCAGGAGGTGCTGACGACGGAGGTGGGCGTCGGGAGTCGCCACAACGAGACCCCCACGGGGAGATTCTTCGTCACCGACAGTGTCACACTCTCCAACCCCAACTCGCCGTGGGGGCCTCACGCCCTCGGCCTGTCTGCCCGGTCCGAGACGGTCACCGAGTTCAATGGAGGGGACGGGATCATCGGTATCCACGGCACCAACAACCCGAGCTCGATCGGAGCGAACATCTCACTCGGATGCGTGCGGCTCCCCAATGACGCGATCACCGCTCTGCACGAGCTGGTCCCGATCGGAACCACCGTGGAGATCAGGGCGTGAGCATCGCCGCGCCGAGGCAAGTGGTGGCTCGGTGGCCTACGACTCCCTGAGAAGACTCATCGGTCGACCTCGAGGGCTCCATTGCCGAGGACGGTCGTCCCTCTCTCCTCGGTGACCGTGGAGATGATGTACCTGTCGCCCTCTGCCCAGATGCTGGTGACGAGAGTCTCCCCAGGGAAGACATGCCCGGTGAATCGAGCCTCGTAGGCAGTCACCGACTCGGCCTCGCCCCCGAGGGAGCTCTCGACGACGGCGTGCAGGACGATGCCGTAGGTGCAGAGGCCATGGAGGATCGGTCGATCGAATCCGGCCAGCGCGGCAAAGGCGGGATCGGCATGCAGCGGGTTCTTGTCACCCGATGCCATTCGATAGAGAAGAGCCTGCTGGGGCAGTGTCGGTGACTCGACGACCTGGTCGGGCTCACGGTCGGGTGCCCTGATGCCCACAACGGGACCCCTGTCGCCGCCGAAACCGCCTTCGCCGCGGACGTATATCCCCGACTGGTTGGTGAACAGCGCTTGGCCGGTGCCCACGAGCGATGAGAGCACTTCGAGGACGAGCAGGGCACCCCGCCCCCTGTCATAGACGCCGACGACACGCCCCGACTGAGTGACGGTGCCCGAGGTCGGCACGGGCCGGTGAATGGTCAGTCTCTGATGGCCCTGGAGGATCCGAGCCAGGTCGACATCGATGCCGTCCACCGCCCCCAGGCTCATCATGATGGAGAAGGGTGGGATGGTCCCGAATGTCGGGACGGCGACGAGCCCGGCACCCTCGTACGTGTACTTGAGCTCGCCGGGCTCATCGGGTGGGATGCCGCACCCGACGGCCAGGTTGTAGAGGACGATGTCCTCATCCGACCAACTGAATGTCGCACCTGGGAGCTCCGCTCCCAAGGCGATGTCGAGATCGATCGGCATCAACTCGCCAGCATCTGGCCCAGGAGCATGATCTCATCGTTGTTGTCGAGGGGGACGACGTAATCGGAGATGTCACGGATTTCCTCGAGATGGTCGGAGACCGTCTCGACCGAAGGAACCTCGTCGGTGCCGGCGAACCAACCCGTGTTCGTGCCGATGAAGACACGCCCATAACGGCCCCCGCCCACGGTGAAGATCTCATGGGTGAACTCGTTCGTCTCCGAGCAGAGATACACCACCATCGGCGTCACCTGCTCGGGGGCGACCATGTCGGCAAAAGGCCCCAGCAGGTCCTCAGTCATCCTGGTGCGGGCAATCGGGGCGATGACGTTGGACTTGATGTCGTACTTGGCGCCTTCGATGGCGATGACGTTGGACAGACCCATGAGGCCTGCCTTTGCCGCCCCGTAGTTGGCCTGCCCGAAATTCCCGAACAGCCCCGACGCAGACGACGTGAAGACGAAGCGACCGTACGAATTCTCTCTCATGACCTTGAAGGCGGGCAGCGACACATTGAATCCGCCTCTGAGATGAACGTCGAGCACCGCCTCCACCTCGCCCATCGTCATCTTCGAGAACGACTTGTCGCGGAGGATGCCTGCGTTGTTGACCACGATGTCGACCGAGCCGAAGGCATCCAGCGCGCTTTGGACGACGGCTTGGCCCCCTTCCTCCGTCGAGACGGAGTCGTAGTTGGCCACGGCCTCGCCGCCACTCTCAGTGATCTCCGAGACCACATCATCGGCGGCGGAGCTCGATGCCCCGGTCCCGTCGACCGCTCCTCCGAGATCGTTGACCACCACGCGGGCGCCACGACGAGCCAGCTCGAGCGCATAGGTCTTGCCCAGGCCGCCGCCGGCACCGGTCACGATCGCGACGCGACCATCGAATGTGATTGGTTCACTCAATTGGGCTCCTCCGTCTAGAGACCGAGGGAGCGCCCGACGATCTCCTTCATGATCTCGGTGGTCCCTCCGTAGATGGTTTGGACGCGTGCGTCCCGAAATGCGCGGGCGATCGGGTATTCCTCCATGTATCCCCAACCACCGAACAGCTGCAGGCACCTGGTGATCACCGAGTTCTCCAACTCGGTCACCCACCATTTCGCCTTGGCGGCTTCCTCGGCCGAGAGCTCCCCCTCGTTGAGGGCGAGGATCTGGGAGTCGACATACGTCTGAGCGACGTCGAGCTCGGTGCGCATCTCCGCCATCGTGTGCTTGACCGTTTGGAATCCGCCAATCGGCTGACCGAAGGCCCGGCGTTCCCTCACGTAGTCCAGGGTCCAGTCGAAGGCCACCTGGGCGTGGGCGATCGATCCCGTGGTCAGGGAGAGGCGCTCCTGGGGCAGGTTCGACACGAGGTACATGAAACCCTGGCCCTCCTCTCCGAGCAGGTTCTCGACAGGCACCCGCACGTCCTCGAAGAAGAGCTCGGCCGTGTCCTGGGCGTGCAGACCGATCTTCTCCAGATTCCTCCCCCGTGAGAACCCGTCCATCCCATCCTCGATCACGAGGAGGCTCATCCCGGAATGACGCCGGGTCGGATCGGTCTTGACCGCGGTCACGATCAAGTCGGAGTTGATCCCATTCGTGATGAAGGTCTTCGACCCGTTGACCACGAAGCAGTCACCGTCTCTCAGTGCCGTCGTCGAGATGCCGGCGAGGTCGGAGCCGGCTCCGGGCTCGGTCATCGCGATGGCGCTCATGAGCGCGCCTGACGTCAGGCCGGGCAGCCAGCGCTGCGCTTGCTCGGGTGTGCACAGGTCGAGAAAGTATGGAAGCACGACGTCGTTGTGGAGGGTGATGCACATGCCCGACGCGAACGCGTCGGCGGTCATCATCTCCTCCACGATCACGGCGTTGAAACGGAAATCGCCGACCCCGCCACCACCATGCTCCTCGGGGACCGCCATGCCCAAGAGCCCGGCCTGGCCGGCCTTTCGGAACATGTCCTTGTCGACCTTGCCGTCTTGCTCCCACTTGGGCACGTTGGGAACGATCTCTCGGCCGATGAACTCCCGGACGCTGTCCCGGAACAGCTCGTGATCTGGATCGAAGATCGTTCGCTTCATCGGCGGGTGTCAGACCCCCGTGTACATGGCTTCGATCTGGTCTGAGTACTTGTCCAGGACCACCCGGCGCTTGAGCTTGAGTGAAGGGGTCACCTCTCCGCTGTCAGGTGTCCACTCGTCGGGCACGATGAACCACTTCTTGACTTGCTCGACGCGGGCCACGGTCTCGTTGGCCTCGGCGACGGCGCGTGCGATCTCGTCCTGAACCTCGGGCAGCTGTGAGAATCCCGCCAGGTCGGTGTACTCGAGACCGCGGGCCTCGGCCCACGCCGGAGCCTCCTCGTGGTCGAGGGCGATGACCATGGAGAGGAACTTGCGTTGGTCCCCGATCATGCACGCCTTGGAGATGATGGGGTTGTTCCCGAGGAGTGTCTCCAGCTTGGCCGGTGCGATGTTCTTCCCCGCGGCCGTGATGATGATCTCCTTCTTGCGCCCAACGATCCAGACGTACCCGTCCTCGTCGATTCGGGCGAGATCGCCGGAGTGGAGCCACCCATCGGGGTCGAAGGCCTCTCTCGTGGCATGGTCTAGCTTGTAATAGCCCTGGGCGACGATGCCACCGCGCATCTTCAGCTCGCCGTCGTCTTCGATCGCCACTTCCACCCCGGGGAGCGCCCGACCGACTGAGCCGAACTTGTTGGCCCCTGGAAGGGTGGCCGTGGCCGGGCCCGTGTTCTCCGACATCCCATAGATCTCGTGTAGGGGGATCCCGATGACGTGGAAGAACTTGACGAGCTCGGGGTCGATCGGCGCCGCCGCGGTGATGGCGATCTTGACCTCCTCCATGCCCAGCCCCTCACGCACCTTGCTGAGCGCGATCCCGTCGAGGAGACCGGCCAGGGCGGGCCCTCGCTCGCCCGCCGCCTCCGCCTCGACCCGCTTTCGATTGAGGTCGAGTGCCTTTTTGAGGATGGTTCCCTTGAGGCCTTCGGCTTCGGCGAACCTGCCCTGGAGACGCGAGAAGAACTTCTCGTAAACCCGGGGGACTCCGACGAAGACCGTGGGTTTTGCGATCTGGATGTACTCGAGGACACCGGCGAGATTGGGGCAGTACCAGACCTGACCCGCCAGATACGTCCCCAGATAGTGAGTGGCGAGACGCTCCGCGATGTGGGCGAGAGGGAGATAGGAGACCATGCGCTGGCCCATGTCGAGGTCGGCGGCGCGCCGCAGGCTCTCCAGTGTCCAGACCACGTTCCTCTGGCTGATCATCACACCCTTCGGCGTCCCGGTCGTGCCCGAGGTGTAGATCAGTGTCGCCAGGGTGTCAGGTGTTATCGACGAAGCCGAGCGGGTCACCGACTCGGGGTCCTGAGACAGGTGGTTGATGC
>JBAPYG010000225.1:0-6357 GCA_049284615.1 Acidimicrobiia bacterium | reverse complement strand
TGGGTGAGGACGACGGCATCGATCAACTCGGGCGGCACCGGGAAGTTCGCCCAGTTTCGCTTTCGAAGCTCTTTTCGACCCTGGAACAGGCCACAGTCGACGAGGAGTCTTGCTTGGCCAGTCTCGATGACAGTCTTGCTGCCGGTGACGGTCCCAGCGCCTCCGACGAATGTCATGATCGGGGCAGTGCCGGAGTTGTCTTCCATCTCTTGTCCTCGCGTCAGGATCGCAGCCAACCCCCCGCCCCGGCTAGGGCCGATAGTCCCCACAGCCCAGGCACGTTCCCGACCCCATCGGGGAGAATTGGGTACGCGCCCGGGCCGCCGAGACCCGTTCTGTGTCAGTTACGGGTCGCGTCGCCGCCCGTAACTGACACAGAAGGGAAGGCGAGGCCCGCGACCAGACCACGGTGACCGCCTGCGGGCGTGACACCGTCCCAAAGACTCCACCTTCGTGGAACCAACGGACCCTGAAGACCCTTCTGCGTGATGCACCGAGCCGGTGTAGGTTCGGTCCTGGGCAAGGGTGCGTCGCCCATGCCTAGGAGGTGGAGAGTTGAGGAAACGTAGTTCAATTCTGCTCGTCACGGCACTCGTCGCATCTTTGATGGCCGTGCCTGTGACAGGTCAGGCCGCAGCGACCTCAGGTGAGCTGACCGATTTGTGTGAAGAGCTGTTCGGCGGAGTGTTCGACGCGCCGAATAGTGAGACATTTGGCCCTTGTCAGTGGGACATGGCCATCATCAATGCCGACGGCTCGGCAGCGACGGGTGACGGGGTGACAGTCGGGGTGATCGACAGCGGAGTCGACTTCAACCACATCGACATCGCGGCGAACCTGAACGTAGACCTGTCCTGTTCGTTCATATTCGACGACACACCCACGGCGCTACCCGTGGAGGTCGCCAATGGTGACTGTTCGAACAAGGCAGCTGTTCAGGATTACGGTGACCACGGGACGCACGTCGCGTCCACGATTGCCGCACCCATAAACGGCGTCGGGATCGCCGGCGTCGCACCAGAAGCCACTCTGGTCGCGTTGAAGGCGTGCACCGCCGTTGGCTACTGCTTCGCCGACTCGGTCGCAGCAGCTCTGCGTTATGCGGGGGACGTGGGCATCGACATCGTCAACCTCAGCTTGTTTGCGGACCCGTACTTGTATTACTGCAAGAACGAGGCGGCGCAGAGGGCTATCTTGAAAGAGATCGAGTCTGCCGCCCGCTACGCCGAACAGCGCGGTGTGCTCATCGTGACATCGGCAGGGAACGAGCTCGCCGACCTGCAGCATCCCGGTGTGGACGACATAAGCCCTGACTGGCCCCCTGGTTCCGAGGAGGTGCGCGATGTGGGGAACAACTGTCGCGTCGCTCCGACCGAGCTACCCGGGGCGTTGACCGTGTCAGCGACGGGTCCCATCGGATACCCCGGCTATGACTTGTGGATAGCCGACTATTCGAGTGTGGGCATGTCTCGGGTGGATGTGACGGCCCCCGGTGGAGACTATTTCCAGGCGACCGGCACGGTCCAGGACGCGGTGCTGGGCGCGATGTCCTCCACCAGTGACCCGGTCGCCGGCATATGGGACTTCTTCGACACCATCTACGAGCCGGTCTACACGGGGATGACGGCCCTCGATGGGGGTTACCGCTACGGCTATCTGAACGGTACGTCGATGTCCTCTCCGCACGCCGCGGGGGTGGCTGCCCTCGTAAAGGAGATGCACCCCAACTGGGGCCCTGGAGCCGTGAAAGCCGCGGTCCAGCGGTCGGCCCAGCATCTCGATTGTCCGACCGTGCAGTTCGATGGCGATCCGAGGCGATGCTTTGGCAAGGGAGGGCGCACGTCATTCTTCGGGCATGGTCTCGTCGACGCCGCAGCAGCCGCAGCCAGTTGATATACGAACCGACCCATCGACCAGATTCGACCCTCGGGACAGCCCGAGGGTCGAATCGCATTCGAGTGGCCGTCGTCTCATGGCAGGTGGTGGGTGATCGATTCTCGGAGGAGACCGCGCGCAGCGCTCAGACCGACGCCCTACAGGGGGTAGGGTCGCGTTCCCCAAGCCCATATCGGGGAGGGGCCCTCCTGTCGAGATGGTCGACCGTAGCCGTTCCGGTCAGCCGGCAGTGCTGAGCACGGCGCCGTTCATCCATCTGGGCGGACGGAACCGAATCCCCCCTCGACGTCCGACGCGGACGACGGTCGTCAAGCTCACCTGACTCTGGATCTCATATGACAACAACACAGAACACGGACAACGCAAGCGGTGTGACCGAGGAGCGTCTCCAAGGCTTGCGCAATTGGAACATCGGCCTCACTTTGCTCCATCTGGCTCAAGCGGTGCTCATCGTCCTGCTCGCCGGGGACTTCGCTATCACCGTCACGTCGAGCTTCCCGGAGGGGCCACCGGGTACGGCGCAGCCTGCGCCCACCCCCCTGTTCGACGTGCCGATCGGCTGGGCGGTTGCCATCTTCCTCGGGCTCGCCGCACTGGATCATCTCCTGACTGCCACGGTCTCGCGGCCCACCTACGAGCAAGACCTTCGTCGGGGCATAAACCGTTTCCGATGGGTCGAATACTCGTTCAGCGCGACGTTGATGGTGATCCTGATCGGCTTCTACTCAGGCATCACCGGCATCAACACGATCATCGCCATCGCTGGAGCCAACGTTGCCATGATCCTCTTCGGTTGGATTCAGGAGCTGATGAATCCTCCGGGCCGGGCCCGTACGACCATGCTGCCATTCTGGTTCGGCACGCTCGTCGGTCTCGCGCCGTGGGCGGCGATCGTCATCAACGTCGTCGGTTCGGAGTCGGTGCCGGGCTTCGTCTACGGGATCGTCGTGGCCCAGTTCTTGTTCTTCTTCAGCTTTGGCTTGAACCAGTGGCTCCAATACCGGGAGATCGGCAGATGGTCGGACTATGCTTTCGGTGAGAAGACCTATCTGGTTCTCAGCCTCGTCGCCAAGACCGTGCTGGCGTGGCAGATATTCGCCGGTTCTCTGGCCGGGTGACCAGGGGGTGATCGGCCGCTACGTTTCGGACCATGAGCGCCCACGTCGATGTTCCGGAAGAGATCACGACCGCAGACCTGGTGGATGCCATGGGCCGACGCCACCGCCATCGCTGCCACCTCCTCGACCTGGTCTCACCGACCCCCGGGAGAAGACTCCTGGGACCGGCGGTAACCATCTCGTACTTCCCCACCTGCGCCGCGGCACTCAGACCGGAACGCTACAACTTCGCCAACGTCTTCTATGAGGCGGTGGGCGACGACGGTGAAGGCAAGGTCCTGGTCTTGGCCAGCAATGGCTATCACGACGTGTCTCTCGCCGGCGGTACCAAGCTGGCGCGGGTCCAAAAGATGGGGATGGCGGGTGTCCTCGCCGACGGCCGCATCAGGGACTTCGATGAGCTGGCCCGCTACGACTACTCCACATATTGCGTCGGTGAGGCAACCCGTTGGGGTGGCGACTCGGTGACGCCCTATCAGGCCAACGTCCCCGTCGTCATCTCCGGGGTGGGCATCCACCCCGGAGACATAGTGTTCGCCGACAGCTCCGGAGCCGTCGCGATCCCCGCCGACCAACTAGACGACATCGTCGAGGAGGCGCTGCGGGTGAATCAGGAGGATCGGGATGCCATCGAGGTGATCGCCGAGGAGTCACTGTCTGGAGGCACCCGGGACCGGTCATGACGGGGCGGCGCGCCAGTCCACGTGGGTAGGCAGCCAGCGGGGCGTGAGTCGAGACGCTAGGACAGCACACCAGTCGGTTGCACCAAGCGTCGGCCACCTCGACACCAAGAGGTGCGTAGGGCCAAGATCCCCAACTGTCACACCGGGGGTCGAGAAGTCTCCACTGTTGGTCCGGAGGATCGCAGCTAGCGACAAGCCGTTGGGCCGCGCAGCAACCCGCGGGTCGAAACCAAGCGGACTTCCGACAACGAGGAGAGGTTCCGATGGATAGGATTTCGAACCGCTCATGTCCTCTGAAAACGCTGACCGTCCGTCGGCGATCGCCATGGCCGCCTTTGCCGCCGTGGTCGTATTGGGGGGCTCCAATGCAATTGCCGTGAAGCAGACGGTCGGAGAGCTGGCACCATTCTGGGGGGCTGCATTGCGCTTCTTGGCGGCCGGGCTCGTGATGTTCCTGCTCGTGGTCGTCACCAGGCGAGCGGTTCCCACCGGCAAGAGCTTGAGGGGTGCTGTCCTCTATGGGCTGCTGGGATTCTCGGCCGCCTACGGGTTCCTGTATACAGGTATTCAGGAAGTCCCGGCGGGGACCGTCATGGTGCTCGTGGCGCTGACGCCTTTGTTCACCTTCGGTCTGGCGATCCTGCATCGGCAAGAGAGCTTCCGCGTCCAGGGCCTGATGGGTGCACTTCTCGCTCTGGCAGGAGTCACCGTCGTCGTCTTGGATCAGGTCGACGCCGATGTGCCGATCGGCTCGATGCTTCTCGTCATCCTCGGGACCATGGCCATCGCCGAGTCGGGTGTCGTCGCCAAGGCGATTCCCAAGTCCGACCCTCTCGCCACCAACGCCGTCGCCATGCTGGCTGGTGGGCTCGTCCTCTTCCTCCTCGCTCTGATCACAAGCGAGTCTCTGAACCTCCCAACCACCGGCACGACCTGGCTGGCGACCGGGTATCTCGTTCTCTTCGGCTCGGTGGCGATGTTCGCCCTCTACCTCTTCACACTGCAGCGTTGGACCGCGTCAGCAGTGTCTTATGTGACCTTGTTGATGCCTCTGGTCACCATCGTGCTGGGCGCGATTCTCTTCGATGAGCGCATCTCGCCGACTTTCGTCTTGGGCAGTGCGGTCATCCTCGCAGGCGTTTACCTTGGCGCGTTCTTCTCCCTCCGGCCGCACAAGACTGTCGAGAGTCTCCCCGAGTGCCTACCCCTGCACACCGAGAGGACTGCAATGGCGGGCGAGCCGAGCCAAGACTCAGGTTGACGGGTGGCCGGCCGCAATCGCCCTCTTCGGTATGTCCGAAATTTCGATGAGCCTGACGACGTCGTTCAACTCGAGAACGTGACATCGGAACAGGTGAGCATCGGTGGGATCGCCGTGTCCCGGGACACGCAGCAACCAGGCTGGCGTTGGTCCGACCACATCAAGCCACTTGTTGGCACCGACTGGTGCGAAGTGCGGCACGTGGGTTACATGATCAGCGGTACACAGGGTGTTCTCTTGCGAGACGGCACGGAGTTCGTCTTGCGGCCGGGCGACGTCATGGACCTTCCCGCCGGTCATGATGCTTGGGTCATCGGAGATGTGCCGGTGGTGACGATCGGTTGGGCCGGAGTCAAGACCTGGCTGGGACCCTCGACTCTCTGTCGGAGCGCTTTCTCGCGACGATCGTATTCACCGACATCGTCGACTCGACCGGGCTCGCGGTTCGCATTGGCAATCGTGCCTGGGGTGACGTGGTGGCCACTCTCGAGTCGCGAACCAGGGACCTCGTTGGGCAGCATCGCGGCCGTCTCGTGAAATTCACGGGTGATGGTGCTCTGGCAACCTTCGACGGTGCTGCCCGCGACGTGCGCTGCGCTGTATCGCTTCGTTCGGCCGCCTTCGACGTCGATGTACCGATCCGGGTAAGCGGTACACACCGGTGAGATCGACATCGCCGCCGACGGCATTCTTGGTGTCGCCATTCACGAGACTGCGCGCATACTCGATCACGCGGGAGCAGGAGACATCGTCGTCTCCCGCCATCACCGCCGGGCTGGTTCAAGACAGCGGAGTCGATTTAGGCCCCATGAGAGAGGTGGAGCTCAGAGGCATCTCCAGCCCGCGTCAAATCTTCGACGTGACCTAACACCTTCCCCCTCGTGAGCAGCTGCGCCCGAATTCCCGGAGGCCGAGCGCACTCGAGCCGAGAGGGCAAGCTCACCTGGCGGCACTATCTCGAAGCGTCAGACGTCGTGCCGATCTGGTGGAGAGCTTGCACAGCGGCCCGAAGGAGATCGGGGTCGAGCGCATCGAAGACGACCTCTTTGACGAGGGCGAGGTGTCGTCGAGAAGCATCACGCGCCTTGGCCACACCTGCCTCGGTCAACTCGATGTCCACTCCGCGATGGTCAACAGCGGACGGGAGCCTCGTCACCCAGGCTTGACTCTCGAGACGGGACGCGGCGTGAGTCAACCGACTCGGTGAATACGACATCTCCTGGGCAAGGTCTTTCATTCGTCTCGACCGTCCTGGGCTCCGATAGAGGGAGCTGAGTATCCGGTAGTCGTCGTGGCTGATCCCCGCCTCGTCTCGTAGCTGGCGGTCGAGCGCATCGAGCAACGACTGGATGCCACTCATCAGCATCAGCCAGCTTCGCAACTCAGATCTGGTCAAAGA
>JBAPYG010000224.1:0-1951 GCA_049284615.1 Acidimicrobiia bacterium | reverse complement strand
CTGACCGCAACCGCAACAACTCCGGATCCCCTACGACGGGACACCGTCGCGTCCGGCCGCGCCATGACCAGGAACATCACCTGGGAGAACGCCCCTTGACAGGAAACCGCTCTTCAGGCATGCCGATCTGCTCGGGTTCTGGATGCGAGCGTTATCGCACGGGATCAGTTGATATGGGCGGTGCTGCCACCAGTATGGCTATTCAGTCGGTGTGGGAGCATCGAAGTCGAAGATTGGCCACGGCCCGTAGCGCTCGATCTCTTCGCCGTCGGCCGTGAATGAAACGAGGGTGACTTCGGCTCCGGGTTCGTAGGCGAGCCGCATGCTGATAACGCCACCTACGGGTGTCTGCCATCCCACGAATTGCTCGTCCACTTGTACTGCGACGACGGAGACATTCGGGTTCAACCCCAACCACTCTGCAGTTATCAGTGGTTCCTCGATGCCGGTTCGCTCTCCCGCCAACCCCGAGAGGCCTTCTTCTCGGTCCATGTCACCGCCGGTGCAGCATCCGTGGTTGGTTCCCAGGATCTCCCCGGAGAGGTTGCCGGTGGCGATCTCGAAGACCCGGTCTTGGATTGTCGGTGGCGGCACCGAGTAGACGTAGAAGGGTTCTCCTTCGTAGTTGCCTAGATAGACAGCGGATAGCACCTTGTCACCGAGGTCGGCTGCGCCCGGTTCACCAGCGGTGAAGGTGCGGTTCGGGCCTAGATCGGCCGTGTCGAACTCCGGTGTGGGATGTGTCCAGCCAATCCACACATCGGGATCAGTTGATGCAGGAGCCTGGCTCTCGACCGCCACTTCTAGGTCACTTATCTCCACAGCGGCTGGAATCTCGTATTCGCCAGCGATTGCCTTGGGGTTTGGGTCGTACGGGACCGGAAACATGACGAATAGGAAGGCGAGGGCCACAGCGCCTACCGCCCATGCCACACGACGGGTTCGGCGACGGCGACTCCCTCGCCGAACTACAACTTCGATCGAACGGTCAACATCTGGGACAGCCGACATCTCGTGTCTGATGTGTCGAGCAATGGTCTGGTTATTCATCTTGTACCTCGGCTCTCAACGTCTCGAGCGCTCTCGATAGACGGCTCTTCACGGTCCCGACCGGGACGTCCAAGGCATACGCCACGTCCTCCTCGCTCCAATCGTGAACGACCCGTAGAACTACGACGGCCCGCTGTTCGACAGGCAAGGAGTCGAGTGCCCGGACCAGGTCTGGCCGCGGCAGAGGATCATCGAAGGTCCGGTCAGCGCGGTCACCGATGGGCCGCTCGTCGCGCCGGAGGCGATCCAACGCCCAGTTGTAGGCCACTCGATACACCCAGCCCGATGGGTTGCGGAAACGTCTAACTCTGCTCCACCTCGAATAGGCCCGCACCATCGCCTCATCGGTCGCCTCCCGAGCAAGCTCCCAATCGCGCAGGGTCACCGCCAACATCCGATACACCTCGTCGCTTCGCTCGGCGTAGAACACCTCGAAATCAGAACGAGGTCTGCCTAGAGAACGCGAATGTGACACGGTCCCGTCCATTACTAGACAGACGGACGAGGCACGTGCTGCGTTCCATCAAATCGACACCAGACCAGCACCCCTCCAAGCCGTGTAACACGCGCATAGGTGCCGCTATGCGTGGGTGGGGTTTCTCCCTATTGACATTTGTCTTGTGGTGTCGTCTTATCGGGTAGGACTCCGAGTCCAACCTGCGACGCTGAACTGCGAACCGGTAGTCGAAACCGGAACGAAGATGTTTCAAGGGGGAAGATGTCTGGAACCAGGAGAAAAGGCCTCGTATGGATGATGGCTGCACTCTGGGTGGCGCTGCTGTACGGGCCTCTTGGCAGACAGTCAGTTCCGGCACTAGTCGAAGGTGACCGCATCCTTTTCACGCGTGGTTGCGACGAGAGCCCTTTCGAGTTGGGCTTGGGTCTTATCGACCCGGCGGGT
>JBAPYG010000223.1:0-1673 GCA_049284615.1 Acidimicrobiia bacterium | reverse complement strand
CGGCGGAGCGCTCGATCCATTCCGCCATCAGCTCTCGATCCAGGTCTTCGATCGTCAAACGGCTGCGCTTCTCGCCGTAGACCGCCTTCAGGCCGACTTTGGCGCAGAGATCTTCGGCCGGGTCGTCCTGTTTGACCCAGGTGTCGAAACGCGTCCGTTCCGCTGCTTCGAGCTCGTCGAACATCGGCCTCGCCAGCATCCGGGCATATCCCCTCTTGCGATGGTCCGGGTGGACGTTGATGCGGCCAAAGCCGTTCTGAAGATTCTGCTCGAGGTCGTAGACGACGACCGCCGAGCCCACGACAACACCATCTTCGCGAAGCGCCCACCGCTTCACCGGCAAGTGAGGCAGGAGATTTCGCCAGTCGGCGACCATCATCGCGAACGGCGTGGGAGGATCCCCGGGCCGATCTTCGGCTTCGATCACGCCGTAGTAGTCGGCCAGCTCGCGGAGGACCGACTCCGGAGCGGTCGGCGTGTCGATTTCGTCGATCTGGATTCCCATGACGACGCGAGCGTATGACCGACAATATCGACAGTGCGTGGGAATTATCCGGCGACGGTGGCCGTCTGCCCCTCGGTCACCTGGATGCTTTCGAGACCACCCGACACCGCCCAGAACGCGACCACCGCGATGGTGATGACCACCAAAGCGATCAGCACGCGGTTCGACCGACGTGTCGAATCAGCTTCGTACGTCAATTGTCTCCCTTGAAGCGACCCGAGTCAGACTACACGGAGAGTGGGCGCCGGCCACCCAATCAAGGGGTCTGGTTCAGTCTTTCACCACCGAGTCGACGGCGTCGGCCACTGCGTCGGCGGCGTCGTCGATCTTGTCGTCGATGTCCTCGCCCAACTTCTCGGCAGCGTCTGCGACCTGTTGGGACGCGGCATCCATGGGGTCTGCCTTGATGAGACCGCGGTCCTTCAGCTTGGGGATCACCTGGTCGGCGATGTCCTCTGCCGTCTCGTCCCCCACTCGTGGGGCCATCTTCTCGACCAGCTTGTCCCGCGCCTGGGATTCGGTCAGGTCGGCGAACTCGTCCTTCTTCTGGGCCAGGAAACGACCGGCGACGTAGAGCAGCCCGGCGAAGACTGCGAACTTCACCAAGAACCGCAACGGGTGCCGCTCGTCTACTTCTTGTTCCAAAGTTTCACCTCCGTGAAACGGCCAGTGTAACGGTCGATCGAGTGGTGTTTTCGCGGTCTCGCCCACCACCCTTCACCCGGCGCTCCTTATCCCGTAGTTTCTGAGGGATGCGATGGATGATCGGAGTCCTGATCGCACTGGCCCTCGCCGCGGGCGTCTTCGCTCTCTGGCCGGACGGAGCCGCCGACCCGCCTCCTCTCACCGAGGCCCTAGCCCCTTCGACGACCACCACATCCCTGGTGACGAGCACCTCGACCACAACATCTCCCGAGACCACGACCACCACCGCGGAGGTGGACTCACACGTGGTCACCACCGTTACCGAGGCGGAGGAGATCCTCCGGGAGTTGTGGTTCGGCTGGTTCGAAGGCATCTACGACCAGGACGAGGATCGGATCCGCGAAGTCGTGATTCTCGAACAAACAGTAGAAACAGCAAGAGAAAGCTTCGACACGACATTTGAGGCAAGACCAGAGGAGGGTGACGTCCAATTTGCCGGCACCGAAATTCTTCAATCTGATGA
>JBAPYG010000222.1:0-1534 GCA_049284615.1 Acidimicrobiia bacterium | reverse complement strand
GTCGCGATCCTGGGGTATGTCGATGGTCGTGACCGGACGGGGTGTCCAGACGTCGTCGGCGAGGGTGCCACCTCCCAGGAACCGCGCGATGGTCTCCAGGGGACGCTGGGTGGCGGAGAGCCCTATCCGCTGCGGTGGAGTCTCGGTGATCTCCTCCAGACGCTCCAAGGAGAGCGCGAGATGGGCTCCTCGCTTGGTCCCCGCGACGGCATGGACTTCGTCGACTATCACCCAGCGCACCGAGCCGAGGACGGAGCGAACCGCCGAGGTGAGCATCAGGTAGAGCGACTCCGGGGTCGTGATCAGGATGTCGGACGGCTTGCGCTCCATGCGCCGCCGATCTTCTTGGGGGGTGTCCCCGGTGCGAAGAAAGGTGGAGAGCTCGGGAAGGGGATCGACCCCGAGCCGTTCGGCGGCGTGTCGTATCCCTGCCAAGGGGGCGCGGAGGTTGCGGTCGACATCATGCGCCAGGGCCTTCAAAGGGGAGACGTACAGGACCCGGCAGCGCTCCTGGCGCTCCGGGACGGGCTCTGTGAGGAGTCGGTCGAGGGTCCAGAGGAAGGCAGCCAGTGTCTTGCCCGAGCCGGTCGGAGCGTGGATGAGGGTGTGCTCACCACTGGCTATCGCCGGCCAGCCCTCCGCCTGCGCTCGCGTCGGCGCGGAGAAGGAGGCCTGAAACCACGTCCGCGTGGCGGGGGAGAAAGACTCGAGCGCGCTCACATCGCGAAGGTATCAGGGAGTGGTGACAAGATTCTGGGTGGAGCCCCAGAACGCGAAGAACCCCGAGGGAGCGTTGGCCGAAGCCATCACCCTCTCGGGGCTTCCGACCCATCTGCTGCTCCAGCAAGCTGGTCCATCAGCTGGGTACCAAAGTCGCCTCTCGGCCACTTTCGTCCCGGTCTGAGGTTGCCCTCAGTCCGGTAACGGCAAGTTATCGCAAGGGTCATCTGTCGGCAAACTGGAACCGTCAGAAAATTTCGCGTTCTCGGTGGAACACGTCAGGATCGGTGATGGCGTCACGATCTATCGACATCTGAATGTGCGTTTTGGGGGCTGTGGCGTCGGTCTCACGGGGTGGTCGGGTGAGGGCCACCCCTACGTTCGTGCTCGCCATCTTCGACGGTGTTTGTCCTCGAGATGTTCGAGTGTGTGACAGGGTCGGCAGAGCAGCACTCCGTTGTCGATCGTGGTCTCGCCACCATCTGCCCAGTGGGTGCGGTGGTGGATGTCGCAGCTTCTTGGCCGGGCCCGACAGCCGGGTCCCTGGCAGTGGCGGTCTCGGGCGACGATGACGCGCCGTTGCGCCGATGTCCACACTCTCGTCTTCCGTCCCACGTCCACGATCTCTGAGTCAGGCCCGAGGACGATGCGGGTGATGGAGCAGTCGCAGGCGATCATGCGAAGTGTGTCCACATCGATGATGTCGGCGTCCTCCGTCTCGTGCAACCCTCCGGCGACACTTTGAAGGGCGGGAAGGTCGGCGTGAATGCTGATGTGCGGCTTCTCTCCACCGACTGTCGGCGTGGTCCCGTTG
>JBAPYG010000221.1:0-1864 GCA_049284615.1 Acidimicrobiia bacterium | reverse complement strand
GTTGTATCCGGTGCGGGGCGACTCGACACCATCAACATGAGCACCGACGAAACCTACGGCTTCGACACCAGAGCCATTCATGCCGGCCAGCGGCCCGACCCGGAGACGGGGGCTCGGGCCATGCCGATCTACGCCACGACGTCTTTCGTGTTCGAGGACGTGCAACACGCCGCCGACCTGTTCTCGCTGCAGACGTTCGGCAACATCTACACCCGCCTCTCCAACCCGACAACCGCCGCCTTCGAGGAGCGGGTCGCCTCTCTCGAGGGCGGGCTGGGCGGCCTCGCCACCGCGTCGGGCAAGTCGGCCCAGCTGACCGCGCTCCTGACCCTGGCCCAGGAGGGCGACCACATCGTCTCCTCGCGAGCCCTGTACGGCGGGACGTTCACACAGTTCAACGTCACCGTGCGCCGGATGGGGATCGAGGTGACCTTCGTTGACTTCGGCGAGCCCGACCAGGTCAAGTCGGCCATCCGTCCCAACACGAAGGCCCTCTTCGGTGAGACCATCGGGAACCCGGGCTGTGACATCATGGACATCGAGTTCTACGCCGACCTCGCCCACGAACACGGCATCCCCCTCATCGTCGACAACACATTCGCCACGCCCTACCTGTGCCGGCCCATCGAGTGGGGCGCCGACATCGTCGTCCACTCAGCCACGAAGTTCATCGGCGGTCACGGGACGGTCATCGCCGGAGTCATCGTCGAGTCGGGTCTCTTCCCCTATGACAACGGGAACTTCCCCATCCTCACCGAGCCGTCGCCTTCGTATCACGACCTCAACTTCTGGGAGAACTTCCGGGAGTACGGCTATCTGATGCGAGCCCGGGTCGAGGTGATGCGCGACATCGGTGCAGCCATATCACCCTTCAACTCATACCTTCTCCTGCTTGGCCTGGAGACACTTTCACTGCGGATGGAGCGTCACGTGGAGAACGCGGCGAAGGTCGCCAGGCATCTCGCCGAGCATCCGGACATCGCCTGGGTCCGCTACCCGATATTCGAGGACAACCGCTGGACCGACCTGGCAAACAAGTACCTGCCCAAGGGGCCGGGGGCCGTGTTCAGCTTTGGCATCGAGGGTGGCTACGACGCAGGTGTGAAGTTCATCGAGAGCGTCGAGATCGCATCGCACCTCGCCAACGTGGGTGATGCCAAGACCCTGGTGATCCATCCCGCGTCGACAACCCACCAACAGGTGCCACCGGAGAACCGGGAGGCGATGGGAGTGGGCAACGACATGATTCGCATCTCGGTGGGCATCGAAACCGTGGACGACATAATCGACGACCTCGACCAGGCATTGGCGGCAACCAAATGACGACAGTGACCACACTTCCCGACGCCACCGCTCTCGAGCGGCTCCAGATCATCCAGAACTTCGACTCGGTGGCGCTGGTCGGCGTGTCCGCCAACCCGATCCGGTCGTCTAATTTCGTCGCCTCCTACCTGGTGCGGACTCCGTTCCGCACCTATCCGGTCAACCCCGCCTACGACGAGGTCCTCGGGTTGAAGACCTACGACACCCTCTACGACCTACCCGAGGTCCCCGACATCGTCGACGTCTTCCGACGTCACGATGCCATCCCCGAGGTGGTCGACCAGGCCATCGATGTGGGGGCCAAGGTGGTCTGGCTGCAGTTGGGGCTCCGTCACGACGAGGCCGCGCAGAAGGCGGTCGACGCCGGTCTTCTGGTGGTCCAGGACCGCTGTCTCAAGATCGAGCACGCCCGCTTCTCCGGCAAACTCCACCTTGCCGGCTTCAACACAGGTGTCGTCTCCTCCAAACGGCGTCGCCCGATCTAGCGGCACTGCAAACCTCAGGTAGTGGGTGCCGTATATGGCACAAACGCTCTCGAGAA
>JBAPYG010000220.1:0-1826 GCA_049284615.1 Acidimicrobiia bacterium | reverse complement strand
CCACGACGCCGAGTTCGTCCGTGTGGCCGGGACTGGCGCGGGCACTTACGCGGTGAGGGCGTTCGCCGAGCGGGAAGGGATAACCGTCGTCCGCAAGGGGAACCCCACCATGATCTCCGATGGGGGCCTTCCGATCCTCGTCATGTCAGGCGGTCCCGAGCTCGCGTCGATCGGGACCGGCGACGTCCTGTCCGGCATGATCGGCGCCTTGTGGGCGCGCGGGCTGGGACGTACCGAAGCCGCGGTGTCCGGCGCATACTGGCATGGTGTCGCCGGAGCCCACCTGGCCGAGACGAGGACTGTGACCGCCCCGGCACTGCTGGAGGAAATCGCCAGGTACGCATGGTGAGACCGACCTACGCCGAGATCGATCTGGACGCGATCCGACACAATGTCGCCGCTTTCGCCGACCTGATCGCGCCGGCTGCATTGTGCACGGTGGTCAAGGCGGATGCGTATGGGCACGGCGACGTGCCGGTGGCCGCGGCCGCCGTCGAGGCGGGGGCGCAGTTTCTCGCGGTTGCCCTGGTCGAGGAAGGGGCGCGGCTCCGGGAGGCAGGCATAGAAACTCCGATCATCCTCCTCAGCGAGCCTCCCAACGCCGACGCCCCCGACGTCGCCCGCTGGGAGCTGCAACCGACCGCGTACTCGACGGAGTTCGTGACAGCTCTCGACGAGACCGGCGTCGCGATTCCTGTCCACGTCAAGGTGGACACCGGCATGCATCGGGTGGGAGCCCGGCCGGAACGGGTACCTGATGTCATCGACGGCATCGGGCGGGCAGGCCAACTCGAGCTGAGCTCCTTGTGGACGCATTTCTCGGTGGCCGATGAGGACCCCGTCTTCACCCGGGAGCAGATAGAGCGTTTCGACACCGTGGCGGCCAGGTTCCGACCCCCGATGACCCATCTCGCCAACACTGCCGGCGCGGCTCTGTTTCCACAGGCGAGACGGGACCTCTGCCGGGTTGGCCTCGGCACCTATGGGTTGCACCCCTGCGCAGCAACGGTCGACGTCATCGATCTCCAGCCCGCCATGCGGGTCGTCACCCATGTCTCCCACGTGCAGAGGCTCGACGGTGGTGAGCGTCCCTCCTATGGCCGGGTACGCGAGATCGAGGGCCCCACCACGGTGGTGACAGCCCCCATCGGCTATGCCGACGGCTTCTCGCGAATGCTCACTGCCGATGGCGTCGCCCTCGTCGGTGGGCGGCGTTGTCGGCTGGCCGGTACGGTCACGATGGATCAGATCGTGATCGACGTCGGTGACATCGACGTCGATGTCGGCGAAGAGGTCGTCCTGTTGGGGTCCCAGGCCGGTGCCGAGATCACCGCAGACGAATGGGCGGACCGACTCGGCACCATCTCCTACGAGATCGTCTGCACGATCGGTCCCCGAGTGCCTAGGAGGTTCTCATGAATGAGTCCATCACCGCCGTCGCCGGGGTCGAGGTGGGTCACTGGAGCGATGGCGAGGCGAGGACCGGCTGCACCGTCGTCGTGTTGCCGGAGCCCAACGTCGCCGCCGGGGAGATCAGAGGCGGAGCACCGGGCACACGCGAGATGGCTCTCCTTCGCCCCGGCATGAGCGTGCAGCAGGCTCAGGCGTTCCTCCTCACGGGTGGGAGCGCCTTCGGCCTGGCCGCCGCCGACGGGGTGGTGCGGGGTCTCGTCGAGGACGGACGGGGTCACGACACCGGGGTCGGAGTGAAGGTGCCGATCGTCCCAGCCCTGGTCTTGTTCGATCTGATGCACGGCGACCCGAGCGTCAGGCCGGGGCCCGAGGAAGGCTATTCCGCCTATCGCTCCGCCACCGATGCTCCGGTC
>JBAPYG010000219.1:0-1777 GCA_049284615.1 Acidimicrobiia bacterium | reverse complement strand
CATCGGCGATGATCACATCGTCCTCGATTCGGGTGCTCACCGTACCCTCGAGACCGTAGGCCTCGACCAGACCCTCGAGAAACTCCCGGGTTACCTTGGCCTGCTCCTCTGTCGACAGACTGGGTCGATCATCGGACACTTTTGACTCCGTTCTCACGTGCTTACCGCCGGATCCGCTCTGTGAACGCTTCTGACCACGACGTGTGTCCCCATTCTTACCGCCCTTGGGCCGATCCTGCTGACGATTCTTCTGGTTGTTCGAGTTGGCCTGGTCCGCCTTGTCGTTCTTGCGACGACGATTCCTGCCTTTTCGAGCCGGCCGCTTCTTGACCCTGACCACGGCGTCCTCGCCACCCATACCGAGAAATCCCTTGACAGGCTGGGTGATCACCTGGACATCGAGCTCCTCCCGGTTCTCCACACCCAGCTCCTGCATCGCAGCCTCGACCGCCAACTCGACGGTCTTGGCCTTGACTTCGATTTCGACGTAATCCACGTCATCTCCTCCTGCGCCTGCGGCGCTTGTCTGCGGCACCCTGCTGTGGCTTCCTGGGGTCATCCGTCGAGGAGTCTTCCGGGACGGGGCCATTCTTTGGCTTGTCCAACTCCTTCGGATCGGACCCGGGCGTGGGTGGGCGCCCATCGATCCTGAAGATCAACACCTGTTGTCCGAGACGGAAGAGATTGGAAGTGGCCCAGTAGACCAGGAGACCGGCCGGGAAGTTCCAGGAGATGAAGCCGATGAACAAGGGCATGATCTTGGTGATCGCCTGCTGTGCTCCGCCCCCGGGTTGCCCGGTCTTGTTGTTCACCTGGCCATACGTCGAGTGCCACTGCTGGATGTACTGGGTGGCCACCATCAACACGATCATGATGAGGTATGGGATGGCCCCCGCGATCCCACCTGCGGCGCTGGCCGCCTGCGCCGGGGATGTGTCGAGGTTCATTCCCAGGAAGGAATTGGCAGATCCATCGGCGATGGCCATACCCAGGGCGGACTCGGGATTGATGTGCTCCAGTGGCATGCGAAGGAGTCGGAACAGGGCGAACCAGATCGGCATCTGGACCAGGAGGGGAAGGAGGCACCCGCCGGGAGTTGCCCCGGCCTCTTTCTGGGCGGCCATGAGACGCTTCTGAAGTTCCTGGGGGTCGTCCTTGTATTCGGCCTGGATCCGCTTGATCTCGGGCTGAAGGGCGCTGAATGCCCGCGTCGCCCTGGTCTGTTTGAGGGTGAGGGGGAAGACCAGGATGTTGATCGTTATCGTGAGCAGGATGATGGAGAGTCCATAGGCCACCCCGTTGTTCATGTACTCGTGTAGGAAATTGAAGAAGAACGCCAGCACCGAGCCCAGCGCATCGATCAGGGTGTTGAATATCTGGCCCATCTATCGAACACTCCAGCTCTCGGGCACGGGGTCGTATCCTCCCGGTCGCAACGGGTGACAACGGCCTATCCGCTTGATCCCCAACCAGCCCCCTCGCAGTACCCCGAACCTGGCGATGGCCTCGGCGGCATATGAGGAGCACGTCGGTTGATAGCGACAATTCGACCCCAGGTTGGGGCTTACCAATTTCTGGTAAATCAGGATGAGACCCACCACCCAACTCCGAGGTCGGAGGAACTCAGGCATCGCCGAGCTCTTCGACGGCGCGACTCAGCCAGGACACGAGCCGCTCGAATGGTGCCTCGGCCACCTGGGGCGTTGCGATTATCACGTAGTCAATTCCTGTCTGAAGCCCAACCTTGTCGGCCGCCGAACGTAACCGCCTCTTGATG
>JBAPYG010000218.1:0-2143 GCA_049284615.1 Acidimicrobiia bacterium | reverse complement strand
CCTCGAAGAACATCCCGGCGCCGATGTCCCGAAACTCCTGGGGGACGCCCGATCCGGTCTGCACCATCTGCAGCTGCCAGACGTTGGCGAATCCGAGGACGACCAGACTCATGCCCAGAGTCATGATGAGAGGGTGAACCCGGAAGACGCCGACCCCGATTCCCGTGACGACGCCGACGATGGCGGCGATGGCGAGGGAGATGACCATCGCCGGCCAGAGACCCGGGCCGTTGACGAGCGTCGCGACCACGAAACCGGTCATCGACGCCACCGCGCCGACAGACAGGTCGATGCCGCCTGTGAGCATCGTCATGGTCTGGCATGCGGCGAGAATGGCGAGGGGGATGGCGGCGCGCACCATCACCCCGGCCCAGTTGGCACTGACGATCCCCGGGCGGATCACCTCGCTGAGCACGACCAGGAGCGCCAGCATCCCGATGAGAGGGACGAGTGGGTGCTCTCTGAAGAGTGCCCGGATCCCTTTGGCGCTGAGCCATTTGGGACGTGTGCTCGGCGGGCTGGCGATGTCGCTCACGGGTCTTTCCGCCGCAGCTGGATGAGACTGCCGACCATGACCACGCCGACCAGGATCAACCCCTGGGCCACCGTGGCCAGATTGGTGTTGACGTTGAGGAAGGTCATGTCGGTCCGGAGCAGGGAGAGGATCACCACGGCCACGACAGGCCCGAACACGCCGCCGATGCCACCGGCGAGGCTGACGCCACCGAGCACCACCGCCGCCACGCTCATCAGGGTGTAGGGCCCCGGGACAGGGGTGGCGAGCCCGGTGCTGGCGGTCAGGCTCAGCCCGGCGAGTGCCGAGAACAGACCGGTCAGGGTGTAGGCGAGGATCTTGGTGCGGGTTACCGAGACGCCACTCCGGTAGGCGGCCAGCGGATCGCTGCCGATGGCATAGAGCGACAGACCGAGACGGGAGCGCCGGATCGGGATCCAGATCACGGCCACGACAACCACCAGCAGCACCGCCGCCCGGGGAATCCAGTCCACGATGAGCGAGCCTCTGGTGAGGTCTCCGAGCCAGTCGGCAGATCCGCCACCGGGTGTGTTGAGGACGAGGAGGGCACAGCCGGCCCAAACGAACAGCATGGCCAGGGTGACCACGATGTCGGGCACGCGGGTGAACACGATCAACGCGCCGTTGATGGCGCCGAGGAGACATCCCAACACGAGGACGCCGAGGACGACCAGGATGGCGAAGCCCTCACTTCGCTCGTCCATGAGGGTGGCGGCGATGACACTGGTCAGGGCCATCATCGACCCGACGGATAGATCGATGCCCCTGGCGATCACTGCGCAGGTCTGAGCGACGGCGGCTAGGGCGAGGGGGAGCACGGAGATGGCCAGCCCCTGGATGCCCGCAGTGCCATAGCTGGGTTGGATGAGCTTGGTGACCAGTAGCAGAAGGGCCAGGATTCCCACCAGGCCCAGGGTCCATGCGTTGCGTCTGAGCGCGGCCAGCAGAGGTGACCGCCGCTTGACGGTTGTCTGCTCCGGGGTGGCGGTGGCGGTCACTCGACGTCGTCCGCTGCCGGCGGCTCGGTGACGGCCTCTTCGGAAACGGCGGCGGCCACGATGTCTTCGGGGAGGAGTGCGTCGGAGGCGAGGTTGTGCGCCGCCCTGAGGAGGGTCGCCTCATCGGCGATCGCGCCGTCGATCTCGTCGACCACGCGTCCACCGAAGATCACGATGGCGCGGTCGCAGACTGCCTGGATCTCGCTGAGCTCGGACGTGTACAGCAGAACGGCCGCACCCGCCTCCGCCAGTTCGCGGAGGAGCAGGTATATCTGATGCTTGGTTCGGATGTCGATGCCCCGGGTGGGGTCGAAGCAGAGCATCGTCTGCACACCACCGGCGACCCAGCGGGCGATGGTCACCTTCTGCTGGTTGCCGCCGGAGAGCCGGCGCACCTCGCCTTGTGCCCGGGTGTCGATCTGAAGCCGCTCGATCGCCGCCGAGACGCGCTCGCCCTCGCGGCGCATCGGGATCGGGCCCCAGTGCCGGGGCCCGGCGGTCAGCGGCAGGGCGATGTTCTCCCGCACCGAGCGCTCGGCCAGCAGCGCGTCGGCGCGGTTGCCGGGCACCAGCGTCAGGCCCTCGGCGATGGCGTCGGCCGGGTGGTGGA
>JBAPYG010000217.1:0-3864 GCA_049284615.1 Acidimicrobiia bacterium | reverse complement strand
CCTGAGCTCGGGCTGTTCGCCGGCGCACCTCTTCCGTTCATCGCGATCGGGTTCGCCGACATGTACACGGAGAGGGCTTGGAGTCAGGCGACCTGACCACCCGTCGGTCGGTGTCAGCCCTTGACGGCTCCGGCGGTCAACCCGCCGATGATCCTCTTCTGGAAGATGAGAACCAGTGCTATCAAGGGAATCGTGACCAGGACCGCCGCGGCCATGATCTCGCCGAACGGGTCCTGACGGGCGATCTCACCCGAGAACAGCGCGATAGCAACCGGGACGGTCCGAGCGTTGGGCTCGATGGTCGTGAAGGTCAGAGCGAACAGGTACTCATTGAAGGCAGCTATGAACGCGAGCAGACCGGTTGTGACCAAGGCAGGGGCTGTCAGGGGTAGCAGAATCATGCGAAAAGACTGGAACGGCGTCGCTCCGTCGACCTGTGCTGACTGCAACAAATCATCGGGAAGCGCCTGGAAGAACGCGGTCAACACCCATACAGTGAACGGGAGCGTAAAGAGCATGTAGGACAGGATCATGCTGGGTATGGCGGAGATGCCAAGATTGAGAATCACCGCATAGAGGCCGGTCAAGACCGCGACCTGCGGGAACATCGTCATCGAGAGGATCAGGTACAGCGAGGGCGTACGGCCCTTGAAACGCAGCTTCCCGAGAGCGAAACCCGCGAACGAGCCAACGACGAGTGCTAGCACAGTCACCGTGGTGGCGACGACACCGCTGTTCCGGAGGGCGCGCCAGAACCCGTCGTTCTGGAAGACGGCGCTGTAGTTCTCCCAGTAGAGAGATATCGAGCCCGTCGCCGGGTCGCGGGGTATGAAAGTCGCCGGGGTCATCCGGAGCTGGGGCTCGCTCTTCAGGGAAGAGTTGATTGCCCAGTAGAACGGGAAGAGGAGGAATATCGCGATGACGACGATGAGGGCCCAGAATCCGATTCGCTTCCAGTTGATGCTCTTCTTCTTGGGCACGTAGGTATCAACGGTGTGGTCCGCCACCCCGACCCGATCCATTGCCATGTCAGTCACTCAGTCACCCCCAGGGCGCGGATATAGATGACCGCGAAGATCATGATGATTGCAAAGATGATGACCGAAGCCGCTGACGAGTAGCCCAAGGCCTGTGCGTCGATCAGCTCGTAGTACGCGTAGCTCGCCATGGAGTACTTCTTCTGGGCGAACACGATCTGGAACAAGTCGAACACCCTCAATGCGTCGAGTGTCCGAAAGACCAACGCCACTGCCAGCGTGGGCTTGAGCAGAGGGATGGTGATCGATGTGAACTGCCTCCACTTGCTTGCGCCGTCCACCTCGGCCGCCTCATAGAGCTCGTCTGGGATCAGGGCCAGGCCGGCCAGCAGCAACAGGGCCATGAATGGCGTCGTCTTCCAAACGTCGATGACGATCGCAGCAGGAAGTTGGAAAGTCTCGTCGGCGAGGAATGGGGTTTGCCCGTCGGATAAACCGAGCTTCTGGAAGACCACGTTGAAGAACCCGGCCCTCGTGTCAATGAACATCCACTGCCAGATGCGGGACGACACAGCGGTCAGGATCGCCCACGGCACCAGCATCGCTGCCCTCATGATTCCTCGACCGGGGAACGCGGCATTCAGGGTCAAGGCAATGCCGAGTCCGAGAAGAGTCTCGAAAATGATGGTCGTCACAGTGAACATCATCGTGTCGATGATGCTGAGGATGAACGCCGGGTCGGTTGCCCCGAGCACGTACTGGTTACCAAACAAGCTGAAGCTGAAGACTTCCCGATATCTGCGCGGGTCCCTGGGCAGGACCTCCACCGGAGATTGGTACAACAGCTCACCAGTGTCGGGGTCGACGACTTGTTCGCCCGTGGTCTCATCGACCTCAGGCGGCAGCTCGACGAAGGTGATACTGAGCAGGTCGACGTAATTCTGGAGACCAACCCACTCGGTTTCGACGGAGCTGGCGAACGTGTCGTTGGTGAAGCTCTTGTAGAAGACTTGGCCGAGCGGGTAGAACGCGATGGCGATCAGAATCACGATCGTGGGCGTGAGCAGCCAGTACGCGAGACGTCTCTCGCCGCTCATCAAGTCGCCCTTCTTCTGGCGACCCTGTTTCGGTGCCGTCCCCGCTGCTACCGCCAACTCAACGTCCTCCGACATTCATGGTTATCCGAGATCGCATACAAGCACATAGCCCGGTGACGCGTAGCCCTCGTTCCGCACATAAAGGAGAGGGAGGGCCATGGCCCTCCCTCTCCGGTATGCATTGGTCGCGTTTTCTACGGTTGGCCAACCGCGAAGTCTGGGAACTCGTCTTCGTAGTCGAGTTCTAGCTCCAGGAAGGCATCTTCGGCACTGGCGTCCCCGGTCAACACGCTATGTACCGCGTTGAAGAACAGCTCCGATGTCGACGCGTAGTTCGGCGCCGTGATCGTCGAAGGACGGGCCACGGCATTGACGAACACGTCGTACAACTCACCGAAGAACGGTGCGGCCTCGAGAACCTCGGGGTCGCTGTAGAGCTCTTCGATCGTTGGGTTGAACGATCCGACGATTGCACGGTGCTTCTGTTGCTCGTACGAGCCGAGGAAGAACGCCAACTGCGCGGCTTCTTCTTGATGCTCGGAGTACTTCGACACGGCGAGCTGCCAACCACCGAGAGTAGCGGCGCTCATCCCTGCCTCGGCACCCGGAAGGGGCGAGACCCCGAAGAGGCCTGCGACCGGGCTGTCGTCCGCGTTGCCCAGCGAGTAGGCGTACGGCCAGTTGCGCATGAACGCTGCATTTCCAGCCTGCCACACGCCACGAGCGTCCTCCTCACCGTAGGCGGTTACGCCTGGAGGCGAGATCGTGTCAACCCACCCAGCAGCCTGATCGGTTATCGCGACGGCAGCAGGGTTGTTGATGGTGATGGTTCCGTCAGGCTCGATGATCGATCCACCGCCGGCGGATGCGATCCACTCGAGGGCGTCGCAAGTCAATCCTTCGTAGGCATTGCCTTGCCAGACATAGCCCCAGAAGTCCTGGTTGCCATCGGCGCGCTCTCCATCCTGAATCGTCTGGGCTGCAGCTTCGAGCTCATCCCACGTTCCAGGAACATCGAGTCCATACTTCTCGAGCAGGTCGCTGCGGTAGTAGAGAAGACCAGCGTCTGTGAACCATGGGATACCGATCAATGCACCATCAACCGTGTTGTTCTCGATGATGGCCGGGAAGTGGTCCTGAGCGATCTCCTCCCCGGTCCGACCCTCGATATCGGTCATCGGGTTCAGATCGATGAAGTGCTCGGCGAGGTCGCCGGGCCAGATCACGTCTATCTGAAACACGTCGCCCTCTGGCGATTGTGCTTCGAACAACTGCTGATATGTGCCCAGCCGGTCTTCGACGAAGTCCGGCGTGTCAATGTTCTCGACTGTCACACATGGATTCAGCTCGTGGAACATTTCGCCGGCCTCGATCGCCAGCTCCAGCTCCTGGCCGACACTACCGGTGAAGACGCGGAGGGTTACCTCTTCGCCGTCACACGTGCCAGCGCCACCGTCACCTTGGTCTTCGGTCGTCTCAGTCGACGCCTGGGTGGTGTCGGTGGCCCCTTCGGTGGTGTCAGTGGCCCCTTCCGTCGTATCGGTGTCTCCGCCCTCATCGCCACCACATGCCGCAACGAGCAACATCAGGGCTACCAGAGCTATGAACCAACGTTTCTTCATGGATTCCTCCTTAATGGGGGCATGGGACCCCGCCGGTCAACCTTACACACGAGGGGCGCGGACCGACTGGGGGTCCTGCCCCATTTGCTGACCGCTCGCCCTCGTTCATTGCAACGTGTGGAGAGACACACTGTGCCGACGTAAGCTAGGTGCACGCGCCCTGACAAG
>JBAPYG010000216.1:0-14904 GCA_049284615.1 Acidimicrobiia bacterium | reverse complement strand
GACTATGACATTCGGCGCTGAGTCCGACGAGGAGACATCACACAATCTCCTCGACACCTACTACGAGTCCGGCGGCAGGTTCATCGACACCGCCGACGTGTACAGCATGGGCGTCTCCGAGGAGATCATTGGTCGTTGGCTGACCTCACGCCGGCACGACGACGTCATCATCGCCACCAAGGCGAGGTTCGCCATGGGAAATGGCCCCAACGACAGCGGTGCGGGTCGTTCCCACCTCGCCGGGGCCTTGGACGCAAGCCTGAGCAGACTCCGATGCGAGGTGATCGATCTCTTTCAAGTTCACGCCTGGGATCCCGAGGTCCCGTTGGCGGAGACACTCCAGACTCTCGACGAGTTCGTGCAGTCCGGCAAGGTCAAGCACATTGGAGTCTCGAACTACACCGGTTGGCAGACAGAGCGCGCCGTCCAGCTGACGAACCACCACATGTGGTCGCCAGTGGTGTCACTGCAGCCTCAGTACAACCTGCTCGCCCGCGAGATCGAATGGGAGGTGATGCCGGCCTGTCTCGAAAACGATGTCTCGCTCCTTCCCTGGTCACCACTGGGCGGTGGTTGGCTGACGGGCAAGTACTCACCCGACGAGGTGCCCAGCGGGGAATCCCGGCTTGGAGAAGACCCGAATCGTGGCGTCGAGGCCTACGGCCGGCGAAATAACCCCCGCACATGGGACGTCCTTGGTGCAGTGGCGAACGTCGCCGACCGCCGGGGGGTCTCGATGAGCCAGGTGGCTCTCAACTGGGTGAGGAACCGTCCGGCAGTGGCATCGGTGCTCCTCGGCTGTCGCACCGTCGCTCAACTTCTGGACAATCTCGGTGCCCTCGAGTGGAACCTCGACGAGGACGAGATGGCTTCTCTCACCAGCGCAAGCGCTCCCGATCTGCCTGAATACCCCTATGGATTCCTCGAGGAGCAAGCCGAAGTCGGCGTTTGGCGTGATCTCGGGACGAGATCACGCCCCATGATGTGATGGTCAATCCGGTTGCAGCCAAACGCCGGCATTCGCTGCGAGGCGCCCTGACTTGAGATCTTCGCTGGCGAGGACGACGTCACCTTCGGGGAGCGATACCGGCTCCGTCCCGTAGTTGACGGCACAGACGAGCCCACTCCCGCGCCGAAAGGCAACGACGTCCTCACCCAGGTCGAGCCACTCGAGATGCTCGTCACCCACCATCCTTTCGCGTCGAGCTGCGATGGCTCTCCGATAGAGGTCCAGAGTCGAGCCCAACACGCCCTCTTGACTCTCCACCGAGAGCTGACCCCATATGTCGGGCTGTGGCAGCCAGGAGCCGTCCTCGCCAAAGCCGAACGAAGGCCCACTTCGCGACCATGGAATCGGTACGCGGCAGCCGTCGCGCCCCTTGTCCCGATGCCCTGATCGCTCCCAGACGGGATCGTCGATCACACCCTCGGGCAGGTCGTGCACCTCGGGCAGTCCCAACTCCTCGCCTTGATACAGGTAGACGGATCCAGGGAGGGCCAACATCATCAGAATGGCGGCTCGTGCTCGACGCATTCCCAGATCGAGATCCAGTGACTCCTCATTGCCATCCAGGAGCCAGTCTCTCTCGTCCACGTCGGGAGCCAACCCGTAGCGCGTGACATGGCGTACCACGTCATGGTTGGACAGGACCCATGTTGGGACCGAGCCCACCGCACCCAGAGCGGTGAGCGAATCGTCGATGATGGACCGCATCCCGCTGGCGTCCCATCGTGCGCGCAGAAACTGAAAGTCGAATGTCTGGTGGTACTCGTCCGGTCTCACGTACTTGGCGAGGCGCTCCCAACTCGGTATCCAGGCCTCGGCCACCATCACTTTGTCGTCGTAGTCGTCGAGCACCGACCGCCACTGACGAACCACTTCGTGGAGCTCGGGGCGGTCCCAAAGGGGGTGACCCTCGCTGTCCGGGGTCGAGAGAACGGTCACTGCGTCGTCATCATCCGCATCGGGGTACTCGGCTTCCTTGACGAGCGCATGTGCGACGTCGACACGAAAGCCGGCAGCTCCCAGGTCGAGCCAGAAGCGGATGATATCGACGAACTCCTCCCTCACCTCGGGGTTGTCCCAATTCAGGTCGGGCTGGGAGACATCGAACATGTGCAAGTACCACTCGCCGTCCGGGACTCGAGACCATGCCGATCCACCGAAGACGCTCTTCCAGTTGTTCGGAGGCAGCTGACCGTGCTGCCCTCTTCCAGGGAGAAAGTGATATCGAGCACGCTCGGCGCTGTCGGACTTGGCTGCGAGCGCCGCTTTGAACCAGGCGTGTTGGGATGAAGTGTGGTTCGGAACCAGGTCGACGAGGACCTTGAGCCCGAGCTCATCAGCCCGATCGAAGAGCTCGGTGGCTTGACGGGTGTCACCGTAAATGGGGTTGACCCTGCGATAGTCGGCCACGTCATACCCGCCATCGAGCAGCGGCGACTCGTACCACGGATTGATCCAGATTCCGTCGACGCCGAGAGTCGCCAGGTAAGGCAGGCGAGAGATCAGCCCGGCGATGTCGCCGGTACCGTCGGCGTTCCCATCGGCGAACGACCGGATATAGACCTGGTAGATGACGGCATGCCGCCACCATGGGAAGTCAGGAGCCACCGAGCGGATTATGGCTACTCAAACATGCGGTACCAACCATCAGCCGAACAATTTCAATGGCCGGGCCCTTCCTCGGCCCATGTGACGGTTTCCGGGTCGGCCATCTCTATGCCCTTGTAGACAGGGGCGCGCAGGTGGTCGTCGAGCGTCCACTCCTTGAACTCGACGCTGACCACGATCGCGGGCTCCACCCAGACCGGCCTGCCCCCCGGGGAGAGGACCTCGTTGTGGAACGGGCTCGTGTCACGCTCGATCTGACGAAGCGCCGAGTGGAATGCCCGCAACGAGGAATCGGTGAAGCCTGATCCCACGGCCGCGATCCAGCGGAGACCGCTCGGCTCGTGCAGGCCGACCAGTATCGAGCCGAAGGTCGAGGAGCGTCCCCCCTCCCCCGGCAGATATCCGCCGACTACGGCACGCAGCGTGTGACGAACCGAGATCTTCAGCCAGTCCTCGGAGCGTCGGCCCGGCTGGTATCTCGAACCGAGACGCTTGGCCACGATCCCCTCCATGCCCCGATCCCTCACCGCCGAGAACAAGCTGGTTCCGTTCTCCGGGGTCGGGTCGGGGACGACGATCGGTGGCTCCAGCTCGAGATGCTGAAGCATGCCACGTCGTTCTTCGTAGGCGGCCTGGGTGACATCGGCACCGTGGAACAAGACGTCGAAGACGACCAGATTGACGCCGACCCTGGAACCGGTCCCCGCTCCCCCGAACCCGGTGCGCCGTTGCAGCAGCGAGAACGACGGAATTCCCTGTTCGTCGAAGGCGACGATCTCGCCGTCGAGGACCACACCGTCGGGCACGTCGAGAGCGCCTATCTCGGGAAACGGGCCCAGGAGGTCGAGACCTCGACGCGACCGCGCCCGCACCACCCCCGCTTCGGCGCCGACGACGGCGCGATAGCCATCCCATTTCACGTCGAACCACCAGTTGGGGTCGTCGAAGGGCTGGTCACGCCTCGAGGCCAGCATCGGCTCGAAGTCGGGCAGTCTCACCCTCCGGCGAGCTCCTCTCGAACGAGACGATTGACCAGGCCTCCGTCGAGGTCCTTGCCGTATGTCTTCATGAGATGGCCGGTGACACGCCCCGCCGCCTTCTCGTCTCCGGCCACGCCGAGCTCAGTCACCGCCTCGGCCACGAGTGCCCTGGTCTCGTCCTCGCCGAGCTTCTTCGGGAGCCACTGGGATAGGTACTCGACCTCGTAGGCGAGCTTCTTCGCCATCGGGGCTCCCCGCTCGCCCAACCCGGCGTACTCCTCCCGTGACTTGTCCATCTTCTTGACGTACGAGGCGATGACCTGTTGGTAGAAGGCGTCGTCGGTCTCTCCGGTGAAGTCGGGCTGGCTTCGGGCGGTGGCGACTTCGGTCTGAACCTGTCGTATCACGTCACGCCGCGGTGCGTCTTTGGCCTTCATGGCGTCTTTGAGCTCGTCGGCTAGTTGTTCGGCAATTGTCATGGTTTGCTCCCCAGCGTGTCGATGATGAGCCCCGGATCGTTGGTAATGATGCCCGTCACGCCGAGCTCGACCAACTCCCGGGCCCGGCCCGGATCGTCCACTGTCCAGGGGAAGACCTCGATGGGCTGGTTTATCTCTTCGGTCAGCAGGGAATGGTCGGGAACCAGGGCCCGGTGCCCTACGTCCAAACAGTGTTTGAAGGCTTCATCCAGGGCAACGCCCGCCGGGATGGCGAGACCTGTTGCCACGTCGGGGAAGACACGTCGCACCACGACGAGCATCTCCGGGTTGAAGCCGGTGATGATGTCACCCGGGCGAGCTCGTTCCGCGGTCTCCAGGGCGAGCCGGTGATCCGGCTCGAAACCAGGATCGATCGGGAGGTTCTTGACCTCGAGTTGCACCGGTGTGTCGGGTAGCGCGGCCAGGGCCTCGTCCAACAGGGCCGGGTGGTGCAACCCGCCGAGATCGAGGAGACACAGCTTCGACCAGGGTGTATGCGCCACGACATGACCTGCGAGGTCGGCGTCGTGGGACAGGACGAGTTTGCCGTCAGCAGACCTGCGGACGTCGACCTCGACTGCATCTGCAACCGTCGCGGCGGCGATCAGCCCGCTGAGTGTGTTGTCGGGATACCGACTCGGCCACCCACGGTGGCCGATGACAGCAGTTTGCGCGTTTCTGACAATCAATCCGAGAAATCCGTTTACAACCTGGGAGCCGGACGGTACCGTTCGTCACGGAATTCCCACGCACCTCGGGTATGTACCCGTCACGGTGCCCTTGTGAAAAAGATCACAAAGTAAGGAAACAATGACCCTCACAACCATCACCACCGACTGGCGAGACCTCGCCTCTTGCCGGGATTCGGAGCCTACGCTCTTCTTCCCGGTGGGGACGACAGGTCCGGCAGTCGAGCAGATCGAGGCCGCAGTGGCCATCTGCAACACCTGCATGGTTCGTGAAGATTGCCTGCAATACGCCCTGGAGACCAATCAGGAGTCCGGAGTGTGGGGTGGCTATGCGGAGGACGACCGTCGTCGTCTCCGGAAACGCTGGCTCGCCGAGCGACGTCGTCGCTCCGTCTGAACGAACACCCAGAATTGGAAGAGGCGTCCGATTGGGCGCGCCTCTTGCTGATGGCGACTCGAACCTCAGGTAGTGGGTGCCATATACGGGCGTAACTCTCTCGAGAACGACCGCAACCGATCCTCGTTGGCCAAACTCGAGGCTGTTTGTGCCATATATGGGTCCCACTACCTGAGGTTGCGCGACCCGATCAACCCGCCGGGGCGAACCCGACGGTGTGGCCGGAGTCGGTGTCCTCCATTTCGATGAAGGCGACGCTGCGGGCCGGTATCCCGACAGTGCGGCCCTTGGAGTCGGTGAACCATCCCAGACCACCCTCGAGCACCGCGCCCTCCATCTCCTTCTTGAACGCCTTGGCGTCCTCGACTTCGAGTTCGAGGAGCTTGTCGGTCGTGCTGATGCCTATGCGAACCTTCATGTCGGCGATCGTAACCCCCTTCCCACGGCTCGGCGCCGGCCCTACCTTCGACACATGGGGCGACCTCTGATCATCGTGGCTCTGGTGGGACTGATGATGGCGACGGGTGTCGCCGGCGCCTCGCCTCCCAATGACGTCCACCTCCCGTTCAGCCGTGACGACACGCCGACGACGACGGAGACCGAAGTCGTCGTGCAACGAGGGGACCACCTGTGGAAGATCTCCGCTCGTCATCTCCGGACCCATGCCCCGGAGCGACCGATCGCCGGCTACTGGCTCGATGTCATCGACGAGAACATGGCCCGGCTCCGCTCGGGCGATCCCGACCTGATCTACCCGGGCGAGGTGATCCTGATGCCCGAGCTCAGCGAACGGCCGTGAACTTGTAGACCCCGCCTTCGTAGGTGGCGAGGTAGAGCTCGCCATGGCCGTCCAGGCCAAACGTCGTCACCGACCCCACCTTCCCGCCCAGGTCCTCGGTCCAATCCTTCTCCTCGGTGACCTGGCCATCGACGAACTTGAAACCCCGAATCCACTGACTCACCCAATCCGAGTAGAAGTACGTGCCGTCGAGCTCGGGGATCTCCGACCCCCGGTACACGAACCCGCCAGTGATCGACAGGCCCTCCTCATGGGTGTACGTGACCACCGGTGACGTGTAGTCGTCGGGGTTGCAGTCCTGCTGATGGAAGCACCGGGTGCCTTCCATATCCGACCAGCCGAAGTTGTAGCCACCCTCCGCGATGGGGACGACGTTGACTTCCTCCTGATCGGCGTGCCCGACGTCTGCCACGTATATGAGGCCATCGACAGGGTCGATCGAGAATCGCCACGGGTTGCGCAGGCCATAGGCCCACACGTCCGGCATGCCCTCCTCACCGTCGGCGAACGGGTTGTCCGCCGGAACGGCATAGGGGTCACCGCTGTCGACGTCGATGCGGACGATCGTGCCGTAGGGAGTCGCCGGGTCCTGGCCCTGGGCCCGGCTGTCGGCACCGTCGCCCATCGACACCCAGAGATAGCCGTCAGGGCCGAATGCGACGTTGCCCGCGTAGTGGCGGATGTCCGTGGAGTCGGGGGGCTGCTCGTATTCGAAGATCACCTTCTCACTGCTGGCGAAGGCGACATTCGGGTCCGAGGGCGAAGTCGTGAACTCAGACAGCTGCCTCCGGCCGCCCTTGTCTGTGTAGTAGACGAAGAATCGCCCGTTGTTGGCGTAATCGGGATGGAACGCCAGACCGAGCATGCCCCTCTCGATCCCGTCGGCGATCACGTTCTCCCTCAAATCGAGAAACGCGGGATCGGCCATCACCCCATTAGCGTCGATGATGCGAATCACCCCGACCCGCTGGACCACGAAAAGACGATCGTCGCCCTCCGGAGCAGCAAGAACGACGGGTTGTTGGAATCCGTCGAGGACGAGGTCGAGGGTCACCTCCTGGAGGGGGGCGAGGTCGGTGGCATCGCCCACCGTCGACGTCGTGTTCCCGGCATCGTCGGGGCTGGTGGTGACGGAGCTCCCGTCGTTGCCCGCGCTGGTGCTGGTCTCGTCGCCGCTCGTGGTCGTGGTGCCGTCGGCGGCGGCCGGCACACTGCCGCCGTCACCATCCCCACCACTGCCCAACACCCTCAGCAGGAGGAAAGCGATGAGGAAGACGGCCACCAGCACCACCAGGAGGACTCGATAGCGGGCATGGTCGGACGGTGTGGGTTCGCGGTGTCGGGCGGTCACGAGGTCTCGGATTGTATGACCGGCCGGTGGGAAAACCGCACTCGGCTAGGCATTCTCTCCGAGGAATATCTCCGACACCGACGAGTCCATGAAGATCGCCTGGAGCGTCTCGGCGAGAATCGGCGCGATCGAGAGCACCTTCACGTTGTCGAGCGCTTCGATGTCCGGATCGACCGGCAGCGTGTTGGTGACGATCACCTCTTCGATGGGTGTGTTCTTGATGCGGTCCAGGGCGGGATCGCTGAAGATGCCGTGAGTGGCGGCGATCCGGACACTCTTCGCCCCGAACTCCATGACCATCTCGGCCGCGTTGCACACGGTCCCTGCGGTGTCGATCATGTCGTCGACGATGACGACATGGCGGTCGGTCACCTTTCCCGACATGGACAGGGCCTCCGACTCGTTGTGCTCGGTGGGGTCGCGCCGTTTGTAGATGAAGGCGACAGATGCGTCGCCGAGACGCCGGGCGTATTTCTCGGCCCGTTTCACACCTCCGGCATCCGGGGACAACACGGCCGTCTTGCCTTCCTCCAACCGCTCCGAGAGGTAGTCGGTGATGATGGGCAGAGCGGTCAGCGAGTCCCACGGCTTGGAGATGAAGCCCTGCAACTGACCGGTGTGGAGATCGACGGAGACCAGGCGGTCCGCCCCCGCCGTCATGAAGAGGTCGGCCATGAGACGGGCGGTGATCGGCTCCCTCGGGAGTACCTTCTTGTCCTGTCGCGAGTAGCCGAGGAAGGGAATGACTGCCGTGATGCGTCGGGCTGAAGCTCGCTTCAGGGCGTCGATCGTCACCAATTGCTCCACGATGTTGTCGTTGATGGGAGCCGAGTGGGACTGGATGACGAAGCAGTCGGCACCGCGCACGCTCTCCTCGGGACGGACATAGATCTCGCCGTTGGCGAATGATGAGCGCTCGATCTTGCCGAGTTGGATGCCGAGAACTTCGGCCACTTCCTCCGCCAGGGGCTCATTGGCGCCCCCGGTGAAGAGCATCATCCGGTTTCGGGAGACGATGTCCACGTCAGTCCTCTGCGTTTTCGGCCGCTTTGCGCGCCTCGCGTCGCTGAGCGTAGCCGGGGATTTCCTTTTGACCAGAACGCTCCACGGCGAGAGCGCCCGGAGCCACGTCCCGGGTGATCACCGATCCGGCGCCGGTGACCGCGCCATCACCGATCTTCACCGGTGCGACCAGCATCGTGTCGGAGCCGATGAACGCATCGTCACCGATCTCGGTGGGGTGCTTCTCGTACCCGTCGTAGTTGCAGGTGATCGTCCCGGCACCGATGTTCGCCCGGGCACCCACCGAGGCGTCGCCCAAATACGTGAGATGGGGGGCTTTGGCCCCCCGGCCGAGAGTCGTGTTCTTGGTCTCCACGAACGTACCCAGCTTCGACCCGTCTTCCATGACGGTGCCGGGTCTGAGTGATGCATACGGGCCCACCTCGCAATCGTCTCCGACCACCGCACTGCGAAGCACGGCGTACCAGACGGTGCTATCGGCACCGATCGTCGAGTCGACGGCGAATACATCAGGGCCCACCTGGCTGCCCGAGCCCACCTTCGTGTCTCCTTCGAGATGGGTGCCGGGATAGATGCGGGCACCGGGCTCGACGGTCACGGATTCGTCTATGTACGTTCGCTCCGGATCGACGATGGACACCCCCGACTCCATGAGTCTCAGATTCGTGCGGTGTCGGAGCTCCTTGCGTGCCTCTGCCAGCTGGTCCTGGGAGTTGATACCCATCACCTCCTGCGGTGTTGCCTCGACGGCAGTCAGTTTGTCACCTTCGGCGACCAGAATGCCGATCACATCGGTCAAGTAGTACTCGCCCTGTGCATTGTCGTTGCTCACCAGCCGCAACGCGTGGCCGAGCCGACCGGCCCTCACCGCGTAGATCCCGGCGTTGATCTCGTCGATCTCGAGCTGTTCGCCAGTGCAGTCATCGTGCTCGACGATTCCCCACACCTCACCTGCGCCACCACGGATGATCCGGCCGTAACCGGACGGATCGTCCAAGTGGGCGGACACGAGGCGGGCGGTCTCGCCGTCGTCGAGGGCGGTGAGCTCCATGAGCAGGTCCGAGGTCAGCAATGGCGTGTCGCCGTAGAGGATGAGGACGGTGTCGTCTCCATCGATCTCGCCCAGGGCGTCGAGCCCCGTCCGGGCGGCGTGACCCGTGCCTAGCTGTTCGGCTTGCAGCACGTCCACAACGCCCCGGGGCAGGATCGCCCTCACCTGGTCCGCACCATGACCCACCACGACCACGGTCGACGCCGGGGAGAGGGGGCGCGCTGCCTCGATGACCCAATTCACCAGGGGGCGCCCGGCAGCCATGTGGGCCACCTTGGGGACATCCGACCTCATCCGCTTCCCCTCGCCGGCGGCGAGGATGATGACGTGTGTTGGCAAGTGGAGGTTCCTCTGTTCGTCGCTGGGGGGGCAGGACTCGAACCCGCAACAACAGGACCAAAACCTGCCGTGTTACCAGTTACACCACCCCCCATTCGGGTGGAAAAGACAGGTTACAAGCCAAGAGAGAGAAGACCGAGACCCGAGACACCCAACAACAGGACCACAACAACCACTGTGTTCCCCGCCACATCACCCCTACCACCCCTCAGTGGGGGTCGGATCGCACCCGGGCCACACCCGAGCCGCGTGGGGAGACTCCGCGACCTGCGCCGGTGAGGTGGGCAACGGCCCCGACCGCGTCGGAGGCCTCGTCGACTGTGGCGAAGTAGCCGAAACACGCCGAGCCCGAGCCCGTCAGGCAAACGGTGGTCGCCCACACCGAGGCGACATCGGCCATGAAGTCGCCGAGCAGTGGATCCACTGCGAGGGCGGCCGGCAACAGGTCGTTTCGCATCGGCATTCGACCACGGAGTGATGGTGGGAGCAGACCGTCTGGCACGGCGTCGCCCTCAGGCCCCTCCAGAGCATCCCACGTTCGGTAGACATCGGCTGTGGCCAGCCCGAAATCGGGCACGACGATGGCGACGGCGAAGTCCTCGGCCGGCTCGACCGCCGTGATCTGCTCGCCACGACCGCTCATGAGCATCGTGCCTCCAACCAGGAACAGGGCCACGTCGGATCCCACACGGGAGGCAACGTCGGAGAGAACCGCGCCGGGGACATCACCGAAATCGGACGCAGCCACCAGCGCGGCGGCCGCGTCCGAGCTGCCCCCTCCCAGACCCGCGGCCACGGGTATCCATTTCTCGAGAGACATCCGCAGCGCAGGGACATCACCGAACTCGCGGGCGAGCACCAACGCACGGGTGACCAGGTTGTCGTCGATCTCCGTCTCGAGCTCGTCGCGCCCTTCGCCCCATTCGACTTTGAGGAGGTCGCACCACTCGACCGTCTGAACCAGTGAGGCGAGTGGATGGAATCCATCCGATCGCGGCGGAGACACGAGAAGGGAGAGGTTTAGCTTCGCCGGCGCCTCGTACAACGTCATACGACGGCCAGACTCAGAAAGTCTGCGGGCGACAGGTCCTCCGCACGGGCGGTGGGAGAGATACCGGCCGCTTCGAGACTCGCAGAGGGGTGGTCCAGAACCCCGTCGAGTGATCGACGCAGCATCTTCCGACGTTGGCCGAAACCGGCGCGGGCGAGGGCCACGGCGCGTGGTGCGGCGGAAAGGATGGGACCACGGTCGATGACGACCACGGCGGAGTCGACTCGAGGCGCAGGATAGAACACCTGAGGGGGCACGGTGAAGGCGACTCTCGCCTCGCCATAGAGGCCGGCGATCACCGACGGCAGCCCGTAGTCGGGGCTTCCCGTCACCGCTGCGAAGCGAAGGGCCACCTCCTTCTGCACCATCACCACGAATCGATCGATGTTCGGTGCCCTCTGCAGGGCGTCGAGGACGACCGGAGTGCCGACGTTGTATGGCAGGTTGGCGACCATCGCCCAGCCTCCGCCCGACAGCGCCTCTGCGAACTCGACTCTCGAGACATCCTCGAACCGGAACTCGACCTCCAGACCGGCGGTGACCTCAGAGAGCACGGAACGTAGACCCTCATCTATCTCATAGGCGACGACCGTGGCCCCTGAGGCGACGAGAGCCCTAGTCAGAGTGCCTGTCCCGGCTCCGATCTCCACCACCTTCGAACCGGGCCCGACCCGGGCGACATCGACGATCTTGCGGGTGATGTTGGCGTCGGCGAGGAAGTGCTGACCGAGACGATGGGTCGGAGACAGGCCATGACGCTGCAGGAGGTCGGCGATCTCGGTCCGCGTCTGTGGGCTCATCCTCGGAACACGCGGGTCGCGTTCTCGGTGGTGATGCGGGCGACATCGTCGACCTCCATGCCCCAGACTCGGGCCAGTGCGGCCCCCACCAGCGCGACCCAGCCTGGTTCGTTCTGCTCGCCGCGATGAGGTGGAGGGGCCAGATATGGGGTGTCGGTCTCGACCATCGCACGCTCCGGAGGAACCAGGGCCGCCCCCAGGCGGATGGTGTCCCCCGTCTCGAACGCGATGGGCCCGGCGAATGAGAAGACGACGCCGAGATCGAGGAAGCGCTTCGTCCACCTGGCGCCGCCAGTCCAGCAGTGGAGCACGGCTCGTGGGCCGACGCCCGTCTCCGAGATCATGTCGTGCACATCGGCGAAGGCATCCCGGCAATGGATGATGATCGGCTTGTCGACATCCAATGCGATGGAGATCTGGTCTCGCAACGCCGTTTGCTGCTGATCGCGCGGCGAGAGATCGCGGTAGTAGTCGAGACCCGTCTCCCCGATCGCAGCCACGTCGGGGGCCAGCTCCTCGATGGCGGACTGCTGCTCGGGCCACAAGCGGGCATCGTGGGGATGGAGTCCCGCTGTGGCGAGGACGCGGCCATCGAATTCCCTCGCCAGACGCAACGATGCCACCGAGCTGTCGGCGTCCACGCCAGGCGCGACGAGCCAGGCGACCTCCGCGGCTCGGTCGAGAAGTTCGGCAGATGGGCGGTCGTCGAGTTGGAGATGACAATGAGAGTCGACCCAGGACATCGGGTCGACGCTACCTGGCACCGCCCCGATCCCGATCTGTAGGCTCCCGGCGGTGGAGTCTGGAATCGCCCGCAAGATCGACGACTTGGGTCGGATCGTCATCCCCGCCGAGACCCGCCGCTTGTTCAATATCCAAGAAGGCGACCATCTCTACATCGCGGTCGAGGGCGGGAACATCGTGCTCCGCAAGATGACCGACTCTTGCACCTTCTGCGGTAGCGACACCCAGGTCACTCAGTTCAAGGGCAAGGGCATCTGCGGCTCTTGTCGTTCTCAGCTCGATTCCTGATCCGAGATCAGCGCCTCGTAGATCCGTCGTCTCGACACCCCGGTCTCCGCCGCGATTCGCCGCGACGTCTCGCGAACGCTGGCTCCGTCGGCGACGAGAGCTCGAGCGACCGTCAGAGCCTCCTCGAAGGACGGCTCGGGTGGCGTCACCGGGCCGAGAACCAGTGTGACCTCGCCCTTGACGTCGCCGCTCCACCGGCGCACCGACTCGTCCAGCGTGCCGACCCAGCACTCCTCGTGGAGCTTGGTCAGCTCCCGAGCAATCGCCACCTCACGGTGACCACCACAGACGGCGGCCAGATCGGCGAGATCTTCGCTCAGACGGTTGGGGCTGGCGAACATGACGACAGGCTGGAGGATGGCTGCGATGGCCTCGATCCTCCCTGCCCGCTCCCGTCCCTTCCGCGGCAGGAAACCCTCGAACGTGAAACGGTCCCCGCCGAATCCGGAGAGGGCCAGGGCCGAGGTGACGGCCGACGGGCCGGGCACGACCGACACGGGGAGCCCGGCCGCCCGCACCGCCCGCACCGCCGCGGCGCCCGGGTCGGAGACGGTGGGCATCCCGGCGTCGGACACCAGCACCACCTTCTCCCCAGCGGCGACTGCCGCCACGAGTTGATCTGTTCTGCTCATCTCGTTGCCGGCGAAGAGAGAGTGAACCGGCACGCGGATCACGAGGTGACTGAGCAGCTTGGCCGTGCGCCGTGTGTCTTCTGCGTAGACGACGTCAGCAGACGCAAGGGTGTTGCGAAGACGCTCGGAGATGTCCCCGAGGTTGCCGATCGGGGTGGCGCATACGACGAGTCGTCCTTCTGACACCGACCGAAACTAGTGGTAGCTCAGCCGAGCCCGACCGCGCTGCGAATCTGCTCCCCCACCGCCGGCTCGTCGGCGGCGATGAAGTAGAGGTTCTCATCGCGTTGGGTGACCCAGGCGAAGTGATCCTCTGGGAACGACTCCTGTGCGAATGTGAGTAGGGCGTCTTCGAGCTCGTCGACGTCGGTGGGGGTGTCCCCCGCGAAGACGATGAGCATGGCCGCGTTCTCGCCGTCGAACCACTGGTGATATGAGTCTCCGCCCCAGCCATCGGCTGCCGTGACCATGGTCGCTTCGGTGGAGCCCTGGTTGAGCATCACGCGAAAGCCTTCCTCTCCCCACACCGAGGTCCGCTCCAGCTCATAACCGGCGACGTCGACGTCGGGGATGGCGACCTCGACGGGGAGGTCGCGTGTGTAGTCGTCAGGCGTGATGACCTGCTCGGACGACCCGGGGAGCTCGGCCAGGGTGGTGTAGGCGTCGTTGACACCTCCCCAGCCACTGTCGGCGACGTAGAGCGACTGGACGAATCCAAGCCCGGTGTCGTACGGGAACAACAACGACTCCCGGAGAAATCTGGGAGCGGCTTCCAGTGATGCGCTGTCGACATCCAACGACGCGGCGATGAACTCACCCAGCTCGCGTTGGGAGAGGGTCTGGACCCAAAGGACCTCGGCGAGTGTGGCGTCGCCTTCGATCAGTGCCTGGTAGGCGGTGGCCTCGTCAAGACGCTCTTCGTCGATCATCGCCTGAAACCTGGGGTTGAAAGAGAAGTGCTGGTCGGTCAACGCGTGTACCAGCTCGTGGACCAGCGTCCCCTGTTGGATCAATGAGAACCCGTCCTGTCGGGTCGGGACCACGATCTCGCCGGTGTCACCGTCGTAGAAGCCGGCGACCTGTTCCCCGTAGAGGTCGAGCACCAGATTCTCGAAGTCTGCGGAGTCGGCGAGCAGCCCCAGCATCTTGTAGAGGGCTTCGTCGGCGGGCAGATCCTCGGATTCCTCTTCGATGTCTTCCCTCACCCGCGCCTCGAGCTCGTCCTCACTCACGACCGTGATCTTCGGAGGCTCGGTGAAGGGCAGACCCCTTATGTCCTGCGCCACGCGGACCAGGTCTTCGAGCTGGGCGATGACGTCGTCGGGGAGACCTTCGAGGTATGAAAGGTCCGGTTCGGTACTGGTGACGTTGGTGGGAACACTCGTCGTGGGTGAGGCCCCTCCGGTGGTGGTCGTCGCCTCGACGGCGGTGGTCGTCGTCTCTGAGGGCACCGTCGAGTCGGTGGTCGTGGGGGCGTCGGAGCCGGTCGAGCAGGCGACAGCGACGAGCAGCAGCACCAAGAGGAGGGAGATACGGCGGAGCATCACCTTCAGATTATCGGCGCCCCCGGGTTAGACCTGATCGGCTGAGCAAGTGGCGAGAGCGTCTCGTACCCTTGCGACGATGTTCCGCAGAGCCCTCGTCACCATGGTCGCACTGATCTTGTC
>JBAPYG010000215.1:0-2069 GCA_049284615.1 Acidimicrobiia bacterium | reverse complement strand
TCGCCCCGCGGAGCGGGTTCTCGAATGCGGCATTGCGGTCGACTCCGCCACTCAACTCGAGTGGGTCGGGCCGCAGCCACCGGGTGACCACAGATCCGGCGATGGCGAACCCGGCCACACCGAGCGCCATCGGCGCCACCCAATTGGCCAAACCGAGACCGACGCCGACACGGTTCGCCCACAAGGCCGCCGGCGGCCCCAGCACGGCTCCGACAGTCCCCACCCAGACCACCAGGGCGATCGATCGGGCCCGGTGCTCGTCATCGGCCAGGTCGGCGGCGGCATATCGACTCTGCAGGTTGGACGCCTGGCCGGCCCCGAACAACATCATCGCCGGGATGAGCAGCCAGAACACCTCGAGTTGGCCGGCCACGATCGCGACGATCGCCCCACCCACGGCCACCATGTAGCCGAGCCACAGCCCGGGCCGGCGCCCGAGACGTTTCGATCGGAGAGCGAGGGGTGTGGCGGCGAGGGCTGTTCCCAGGGTCGAGGCGGCCGCAGGGAGACCGGACCACAGGTCGTTCCCCATGAGCTCCGAGGCCAGGAGACCGACGATGGCGGCCACGGCGACATACCCCGCATATCCGAGGGCGTTGGCGCCCATGAGGACGCGGACGGTGCGTCTCTGGGCGACCTCTCGTTCCATGTCAGGAGACTACGACGAACGACAGCAGGAGGAGTTGCCGGCTTCGCACCGTTGGACTCTCACAGTGTCGGCTTTGGCCGGCTCGGGTGTGATCTTTGCTCTACCGTGCCGCTCGATGAGCGACGTTCCAGGAACCGGCGATGTCAATGAGCCCATGTCGGGTAGGGCCGTTCTCCAGATGGTCGGCTACGCAGTGGCTCTCGGTCTGGTCGGTGTCATCTCTGGCCTGGTCTTTCTGGGTGTCACCGGTCTTGGTGCCGATTGGTACGGCGAGGCGGCCCTCGGATGGTTCGAGGGGCCGATCTGGTGGGTGGTGGTAGCGGCCGGGGCGGGCGCCGTCGTTGGGATCCTGAGGAGGTCGCTCCGAATGCCGGCCGAGATCCCGGGTCTCATCGAAGATCTCCAGAGGGAGCACATCGAACTTCGCTGGGTGCCATCGATTGTCGCGGTCTCCGCAGTCTCACTCTTCGGCGGCGCCAGCCTCGGGCCCGAGGTTGCCCTCGGTCAGATGGGTGGGGGAGCCGGGGGGTGGATCGCCAGACGACGCCGGCTCGACGACGACGACACCAAGTCCCTGACCCTCAGCGGGATGGCCGGAGCATTCGGCGGTCTCTTTTCCAGCCCGCTCCTGGCTCTGATCCTGGTGCTCGAGATCGCGTTGCCGAAGCGACGCAGATATCTGAGGACCTTCTATGGGGGGTTGATCGCTTCGAGCGTGTCGTTTGGGATCTATTTCGCCATCGTCGGAAGTGTCTTCCTCGGCATCTACCAGGTTCCGACGTATGACTTCGAGGACTGGCATCTGTTCGCTGGGGTCGGACTCGGTCTGGCCGCCGCCGTCGTGTCGATGCTGACCGTGGTGGTGGGCAGGGCGGCTGCGAAGGCATTCGAACACCTTCGGGTCCCGATGGTCGTCAAGCCGGTGATCGCCGGTGTGGTTTTTGGCCTCATCGGTTTCGCCCTTCCCCTGACGAATTTCACCGGTAGCGATCAGCTGGAAGTGGTTCTCCAGAACGCATCCACGATCGGCGTCGGGCTCCTCATCGCCATCCTCGTCGGCAAGGTGATCGCCTTTTCGGTAAGTGCTGCCGGCGGTTTCATCGGCGGGCCGATCTTCCCGATCCTCTTTCTCGGCGGCACTGCGGGCATCATCCTGAATCAGGTGTTCCCGAGTCTCCCGCTCGGTCTCGCGTTCGCCTGCATGCTGGCTGCAGTGCCCGGATCGATCGTGTCGGCACCCTTTTCGATGGTTCTTCTGGCGGCGTTGCTCACTCAGATCGGTGTCCTGCAAACGGCTCCGGTTCTGATTGCGGTGGGCACCGCCTTTCTGAGCGTCACCGTCGTTCGATACGCCCTCGAGAAGCGACAGTCGGCCGGAGAAACGGTTAGCCCAGTGTGACGAAGCCGCGCTGTCGGGCCC
>JBAPYG010000214.1:0-7514 GCA_049284615.1 Acidimicrobiia bacterium | reverse complement strand
GTAGGGACCCTGCTCCGAAACTCCGAAGGGCTCCCATGGTGGCGGGTCGTCGGCTCGGGCGGACTTCTCCGCACGCCAGATCCTGCCCGTCAGATCAAACTGCTCACCGACGAGGGCGTTCTCGTCGTCGATCGGCGCGTGGTGGCTGGATCCTGAGCCCTCCGCGGAATCGTGGCGCCCTCTCCCTGGCGCCACCACCCGGGACCCGGTGACCGGCCGTTTCGAGCCCGAAGCCGTGCCTGCACGCCGGGTTGCAGTCGAGACCAAGCCCCACGAGACTCATACCGATCAGGCACTTCCTCAACACGTACGACTGGTCGAGACCCGAGCTCGAGGCGCTACTCGACGACGCCCGCTCTTTCAAAGACAGCCCTCGCTCGACCGATCTCGAGGGCAAGACGATCGCACTTCTCTTCCTCAACAACTCACTCCGGACCAGGACCTCGTTCGAGGTCGGTGCGTTCCACCTCGGTGGCCATGCCGTGGTACTCACCCCGTCCGGGGGGATGTGGCCACTCGAATTCGAGAAGGACGCGGTGATGCTCGGCGATGCCGAGGAGCACGCGAAGGAGGCGGCCAAAGTGCTCTCCCGGTACTGCGACCTCATCGGGATCAGGGCGTTTCCGAAGTTCGACGACTGGGGGGACGATCGAAGAGACCTGATCCTCAATGCCTTCGCCGAGCACGCCGAGGTCCCCATCATCAACATGGAGACCATCACCCATCCTTGCCAGGAGTTGGCGATGACGATGGCCATGCAGGATCACCTCGGAGAGCTCGACGGCAAGAAGTTCCTCCTGACCTGGAGCTATCACCCCAAGCCCCTCAACACGGCGGTGGCCAACTCGGCACTGGTGGCAGCGGCCAAGTTCGGCATGGACGTCACGCTCCTCTGCCCTACGGACGAGTACGTGCTCGACCAACGGTATCTGGACATCGCCGAGTCGGACACGACCGCCAACGGCCGGCAGCTCAGCGTCACACATGATGTCGACGAGGCATACGCCGATGCCGACTTCGTATATGCCAAGAGTTGGGGTGCCCTCCCCTACTACGGACGTTGGAGCGACGAGAAGCCGGTTCGAGACCGATACAAGGACTTCATCGTCGACGAGGCGAAAATGGCCAAGACCCAGGGCGCGCTGGTGAGCCATTGCCTTCCGATGCGACGCAACGTGATCATGACGGACGGTGTCTTCGACAGCGCCAACTGCATCGCGTACGACGAAGCCGAGAATCGGCTGCACGTGCAAAAGGCGATAATGAGATCACTCGCCAGGGACAGCTGATGGCCCCGATGAGAGACACGCGGGAGACGATCGTCCAGCTGTTGTCGAACGTCAGCGACGGCAGGGAGATCCACACCTACCTGCAACGCTTCTCGGAGTTGGAGCGAACCCGGTTCGCCGTGATCAAGATCGGGGGCGCGATCCTCCGCGATCGACTCGATGAGACCGCCGCCGCCCTGGCCCTCCTCCACACGGTGGGACTGACCCCGATCGTCATCCACGGCGGCGGGCCGCAACTCGACGAGCGGCTGACGGCGGAGGGTGTGGTCAGCGAGAGAGTGGACGGCTTGCGGGTGACGACACCCCAGATCCTCGACGCCGCCCGCGACGTCTTCACCAATCAGAACATCAAGCTCGTCGAGGCGATTCGCGCCCAAGGAGTGGACGCCCATGGGCTGACACAGGGCGTGTTCGACGCCGACTTGATGGATGGCGAGAAGTACGGGCTCGTCGGCGACCCGACGTCGGTTCACCTCGACCTCTTGCGTTCGATCGTCAAGTCCGGGGCGATCCCCATCCTCACATGTCTCGGTGTCGCTCCCGGGGGTCAGATGGTCAACATCAACGCAGACGCCGCAACCCGGATCCTGGTGGAGGAAGTCCAGCCGATGAAGATCATCTTCCTCTCGGACACCGGGGGCCTCCTCGGGCGCAGCGGCGAAGTGATCGAGTCGATCAACCTGGCCACCGACTATCAGGACTTGATGGAGGCGGATTGGGTCCATTCGGGCATGCGGCTCAAGCTGGCCGAGATCAACCGTCTCCTGGAGGGGGCCCCACTCACCACGTCTGTCTCGATCACCACCCCATCGGCCCTGGCGCGAGAGCTGTTCACCCACAGCGGCGCCGGCACCCTGGTCCGGATGGGCGAGGAGATCAACCGGCACGTCGATAGGTCCGACGTCGACGACCGGCGTCTTGTCGCTCTCATCGAGGGGGCCTTCGAACAACGACTCGATCGCTCCTGGTGGTCACGGCTCTCCCTGCTCAGCGCTTACGTGTCGGAGAGCTATCGCGCCGCGGCCGTCGTGACAGAGCTCGACGAGTTCGTGTATCTCGACAAGTTCGCCATCGACGAGAGCGCCCGGGGCGAAGGGCTGGCGCGGACCGTCTGGGATCACATGCTGCGCGACTACCCGAGCCTGGTCTGGCGATCTCGCGTCGACAACGGTTTCAATGCGTTCTACGACAAGGAGTCGGATGGCTCGGTTACGGTCGAGAACTGGACGATCTATTGGAAGGGTGTCAGTGACTTCGAAATCGTCGGTCGAGCGGTGAAGCGGCTGAGCGAGATGCCCGCGTCATTCGAGAGCGGGCCGACCGATGCCTGAGTCGTACCGGGTAGGCGTGATCGGAGCACGCGGCCATGCCGGCGCCGAGTTGATGCGCATCCTCGACGGTCATCAGTACGTCGACCTGGTGCTCGCCGGATCCCGGGAGCTCGCCGGAGAGGAAGTGCCGGCCGTGGAGGGTCTGAGGTTCGAGAGCCTGGGGCCCGACGAGGTGGCGCAGCGAGAGCTCGACGCCATCTTCCTCGCTCTCCCCGACGGCATCGGCGCACCATGGGTCGATGCTCTCTCCGGCGACACGGTGATCGTCGACATCTCCGCCGACAATCGGTTCTCCGACGACTGGGTCTACGGCCTCCCCGAGCTGAATCGCGAGAAGATCTCCGGTGCGCGTCGGATCGCCAACCCGGGTTGTTACGCCACGACCCTGCAACTGGCCATCGCGCCCTTCGTTGCCGACCTGGGGGGAATCCCCACCGTCTTTGGCGTGTCGGGCTACTCGGGGGCGGGCACGACGCCGTCACCGCGGAACGACCCCGAGAATCTCAGGGACAACCTCATCCCGTACCGCCTGACGGGGCACAACCACGAGCGGGAGGCCATCCAACAGTTAGGCACGAAGGTGCGGTTCATGCCTCATGTCCACCCGGCCTTCCGCGGTCTGCTGGTGACCGCCCACATGCCCTTGATGGATCCGGTCACCCGTGACGAGGCGCAGGCCCGGCTCAGCGAGGCTTACGACCCCGAGCCCCTGGTCGACATCCAGGTGGAGATCCCCACGCTCAAGGACGGGACCGACCTGCTCGGAGTCCTGATCGGCGGCACCACTGTGAGCGACGATGGTCTCGGGCTCACCGTCGTCGCAGTGGAGGACAACTTGCTCAAGGGGGCGGCAGTACAGGCGGTGCAGAACCTCAACCTGGCCCTGGGGATGCCGGAGACATCGGGGCTCCTATGAGTGCCTCGACGGGCATCACGGTCGCCGGGCTCGGTCGGGGCGAGGCAAGACCCGACATTGCCGAGATCGACCTGGGCGTCTCGGTCCTCGCTCCCACCGTCAGCGAGGCATCGGCCGCCGCCCGCGACCGCGCCTCGGCGGTCATCGATGCTTTGACCCGGTCGGGCCTGACCGCCGAGGACATGGCCACGGCTCGTTATGCGATCCAACCCGAGTACGACCATCGCGAAGGCGAGCAGCGGTTGGTGGGCTATCGAGTGAGCAACGACCTGCGGATCACATTGCGTCAGATCGACACCGCCGGTGAGATCATCGATGCCGCCGTGGCGGCTGGCGGTGACGCCGCCACAGTCAACCGGCTGGCGTTCTCGCTATCGGATGAGACCACTGTCCGGGATCAGGCGAGAGAGTCTGCCTGGGGCGATGCGCTGGCGCGAGCCGAGCACCTCGCCCGGCTGTCGGGCCGCAGCCTCGGAGACGTCGAGAGCATCGTGGAGTCCTCGGGGCGGGGCACAGGCCCCCCACCCCTCGCCCGGATGGCTATGGCCGAGACGACTCCGATCGAGCCCGGCTCGACGACCATCTCGGTCGAGCTCGAGGTTCGATTCGCCCTCGACTGACTCAGCCTCCCACTGCCGGCTCGGGCAACGGGGGAGGTGACGAGGCCGGCTTCCTCTCCAGGGCTGCGATCGCCTCCTCGACGGCACGGTCGAGCTGCGGGTCGTTCCCCGAGTAGAAGTCGGCCGGGCTGTGTACGACCTCGATGTCGGGATCGACACCGTGGTTCTCCACACCCCACTCCTTGCCCTCGAACCAGAAGGCGTAGCGGGGCTGGGTGATCGACGTGCCATCGACGAGGTCGAAGCGACCGTCGATGCCCACCACGCCTCCCCAGGTGCGTACCCCGACCACCGGACCGAGTCCAACGGCCTGACCCGCCGCGTTGATTATGTCCCCGTCCGAGCCGGCGTACTCGTTGGCGACGAAGACGACAGGGCCACGGGGCGCCGCATCCGGATAGCTCATGGGCTGGTCGTAGTAGCGGGCGGTCACCCATCCCAGGAGCTGTTTGCTGAGTCGCGCCAAGACCAGCTGGCTCGTATGACCCCCCCGGTTGTAGCGCACGTCGACGATGAGGCCCTCTCTCGTCGCCGCATGGCGCAGGTCGCGGTGGAGCTGGGCCCAACCCGTACCCCCCATGTCGGGGATATGAACGTAGCCGAGACGGCCACCGGAGCTTTGGGTCACGTGCTCGCGACGTGACCGCACCCAGTCCTGATAGCGCAGCACCTCTTCGTCGTCCAACGGCACGACCACGACGTGTCGGTCCTCACCGTCCCGACGAAGTGTGAGCTCGACAGGTTTGCCGGCCGCACCAACCAGCCGGGTGGCAGGGCCGAACTGCGCGTCGACGGGCGCACCGTCGACCGCGACGATCAGGTCGCCGACGCGGGCGCCCACGCCGGCGGCGCGCAGGGGGGAGCGTGCCGCGGGGTCACTCGACTCCCCGGGCAGGATGCGATCGATGCTCCACCCATCCTCCGTGGCGGAGAGGTCGGCGCCGAGCAGCCCGAGACGCCGAGTCCTGTCCCCCGGCGGCTCGGCCGGCGTCACATAGGCATGTGACGTGTTCAGCTCGGCCACCGTCTCCCACAACAAGTCGAGCAGGTCGTCGTGACTGGCCAGCGAGGACACGACAGGACGCCAGCGCTCGACCACGCCATCCCAATCGACCCCATTCATGTCCTCCCGCCAGTAGTGATCACGCATGATCCGGGCGTTCTCGTCGAACATCTGCATCCACTCGGCACGGGCGTCGACTTCGAAACGAAGCCGCGTCAGGTCGACCTCCACGACGGCGGGGTCGTCCTCCTTGGGCTTGCGATCGGCGGGCGAGACCGTCACTTTCTCCTTGTGGCGCACCACGAGCCGCCGGCCGTCGCCCGACACCTCGAAGCTGTCGAGCTTGTCGACGACGGTCTCGACTTTGCGCTTGTCCCAGGCCCATAAGCGCAGGCTGTCCGGCGTTGGATCTCCCTCGACACCGGCCCGACGGGTCCCGAGAGCACCGGTGTCCCCGGCCTCCTCCACCCAGAGCACACCGGAGCGACACGTCGCCAGGTCCCGGTAGCTGCCGGAGGGCACCGGGAATGGGACGGCCCTGTCCTCGGCGCCTTCGGCGTCCAAGTCGGGGCTGGTGGTCTCGAGCTCGTCAGACGTCCCGTCGGCCGCCTCCGCCGAGCTGATCCGCCAGCCCTCCGTGCTCGGCCCGAAGGGCGGTGGCTCGGTCGATGACAACGGAATCAGCCACGGGCGCGTAGACCCGGAGAAGGACAGCCCGAATTCGTGCATGTCGTAGTCTGGGTCGAACGTGCGCTCCGAGAGGAACACCACGTGCTTCCCGTCACGGCTGAACACCGGATCGTGGTCGTGGAAGGTCCCCGATGTCAACGAGACCGCGGGGCTGTCACCGGTGGTGTCCAGCAACATGATCCGATGGAGGCTCGCCTCGCCGGTAGTGGGCTGGGACCACATCAGATAGCGGCCGTCGGGTGAGAAGCTCGGCGACATCGCCTCCCCCTGACTCGACCGGCCGACCTCTCGAATCGCATCACCCTCCGCACTCAGGTCCACGAGCCGGACCACCCCATCGTGGGATATGGTGGCTACCCGGTCACCGGCCGGGTCCGATGCCAAATGCAAGACCCGCCCCAGCTCACCGCTCGCGATGCGCCGAGGCGACTCGCCACCGGCCAGACGATGGATCTCGAGACGGTCCGCCCCTTCAGCATCGCTCACGACCACGCCATATCCGGTGTTCCCCAGGATGGACGGTTCGCGCACCCTCACACCGGAGTCGGCGACCAGCGCTCGGGCGGGGCCGTCGCGATGCGTCAACCAAAAGGCGTTTCCCCGCCAGGTCAGGAGGCTGGCGTCGCCACCGTGGTCGGGCATGAGCGGCCCCAGGTTCTTGGTGGGCTTCGCCGCATGAGCCTCCGGAGCGGCGCCGGGCACGGCGATCTCGATCTCGCGCGGTCGGCCGGACAGACCGTCGAGCAGCATCAGCCGGCCCCTCGTGTGCCAGACCACGCGCCGCCCGTCGGTGCTGGCATCCCGGACATAACCATCCTCTGGGCCCTGGTAGGTCAACTGACGGACGTCGGCGGCATCGTCGGCGAGGACGTCGTCGAAGACCCAGAGATTGGCCTGTCGATCGGCCTCCTCGGCGATGCCCCCCGGGCGAGCGGCGCGATCAGACACGAAGATCAACTTCCCTTCGACCCACATCGGGTCGACGAGGGAGGCCGGCTCATCGGCCAGGAGCTTCTCCCAGGAGCCGTCCCCGGCCCTGTCGAGCCACAGTCTCGGCGCCGTCCCCCCTCGGTATCGTTTCCATTGAGCCGGGGGACGGGATCCGGCGCTGCTCAAGACCACGGCCCCGGCGTCGTTCACGGCCACTCCCCAAGCGGGGCCGTAGTGGAGTCGCTCTGCTGCGCCGTCGAGGGCGACCGCCCTGACGACTTGATGCCTGAGATTGGCCTCGCCGGCGTGGGAGGCAACCAGGACGCGGCCGTCGTGGCTCCATCCGAGCACGAGGGTGTTCTTCGCCCCCCACCAGGTGAGACGGCGCGGGGAGCCCCCGTCGGTGATCGAGATCAGATACACCTCGGGGTTGCCGTCACGAAAGGAGACGTAAGCGATGTGCTCTCCGTCGGGTGAGAACCTGGGGTTCCGGACGGGCTCACCGTCGTCGGTCAGTCTCCAGGCCCTGCCCCCTTCCACCGCAGACAGCCAGATGTCGTCGGCGGCGACGAACGTCAAGAGATCCTCGTGGACATGCGGGTAGCGGAGATAGGTGCTCACCCGGCCACGATAACCAGGTCATCTCGTCTGGCTTTTTGAGGGTCGGTCAGCGGATCATGTCGCCGAGCGCCCGCAATTCGGTGGTGGGAGAGGGCTCATCTCCCTTCTCGAAGT
>JBAPYG010000213.1:0-13386 GCA_049284615.1 Acidimicrobiia bacterium | reverse complement strand
TCGACGAGGTGCCAGGCAATGGCCTCGCCCTCGCGGTCCTCGTCGGTGGCGAGGTAGAGCTCGTCGACGTCGGCCAGGAGATCCTTCAGCTTCTTGACTTGGCTCTTGCGCTCCTTGGGGACGACATAGAGAGGCTCGAAGTCGTTGTCGACGTTGACACCCAGTCGCGCCCAGTCCTCACCTTTCGCCCGTTTCGGTATCTCGGACGCCGAACGGGGGAGATCACGGATGTGACCCATCGACGACTCGACCTTGGCGTCGGAGCCAAGGAATGAGGCGATCGTGCGGGCCTTGGTGGGTGACTCCACGATGACGAGACTTTTCGGCATTGGCTCGCAGTTGACACCACCTCGGGGGCCTATGTCAATCTCTTCCGGCCTGCCCCATGGTCTGGTTACCGTGTCAGCCGTGAGCAAATATGTCGCTCTGGAAGGTGTCGACGGGAGTGGGAAGAGCACTGTGGGCAAGGCTCTCGTCGAAGCCTTGGGTCGCCGCGGAGTCGAGGCGATACTGGTGCGAGAGCCAGGTGGGACCGCGGTCGGTGAGACGGTGCGGGGGCTCTTGCTCGACTCCGAGTCCCTCGACCCATGGGCTGAGGTCTTCCTCTTCGCCGCCCAGCGAGCCGAGCTCGCCCGCAGCGTCGTCCTCCCCGCTCTCGAGGCCGACACATGGGTGGTCTCCGACCGCACGTACTACTCGTCGATCGCCTATCAGGGACGGGCACGAGGCCTCGGCGAGGATGCGGTTCGCACCATCAACGAGATCGGCCTCGACGGGGTCGTGCCCGACCACGTCTTCGTGCTCGACGTCGCCCCCGACGTGGCCCTGGCCCGACAGGACCGCCCCGACCGGATCGGGAGAGAGGGAGTCGAGTTCCAGACGTCGGTTCGCGACGCCTACCGAGATCTCTCGGCTGCCGAGGACAAGGTGGTGACCATCGATGGTGCGCTCCGCGTCGATGAGATGGTGAGCCGGATCCTCGAGGAGGTTCTGTGACCGGTCTCTTCGACGACATCATCGGCCACTCCGGCGTGGTGAGCCTGCTCGAGGCCGAGTTGGCCCATCCCGCCCAGGCGTACCTCTTCGTGGGCCCGCAATCAGTGGGGAAGGGCGCTGTCGCGCTCCGCTTCGCCGCCGGGTTGTTGGGTGGGGTTGACAACGAGAGGGCCCGACGTCTGGCCCTGGCCGAGGCGCATCCCGACCTGAGGGTGCTCGAGCCCGAGGGCGCCGCCAGCCTCGGTGTGGATCAGGCCCGGGAGGTGGTGTCCCGCGCCGCGCTGGCCCCGGTGGAGGCAGAGCGGTCGGTCTTCCTCTTCCCCGATGCCGGGGCCATGACCGACTCGGCCGCCAATGCCCTGCTCAAGACGCTGGAGGAACCGACCGCCCAGGTCGTGTTCTTGCTCGTCGCCGAGTCGGAGGATGATTTCCCACCAACCGTGGCCTCCCGATGCCGATCGGTGCACATGGGCCGGGTCCCCCAGGCCGATCTGGTCGAGGCGCTCGTGGCACGCGGTCTCTCCGAGGAGGCGGCCAATGGGGTGGGCATGGTCTCGGGGGGAAGACCGGGACTGGCCCTGGCACTGATGAGTCAGCCAGAGGTGGCCCGCTTCCGCGAGCTGTGGTTGGCCATACCAGGGAGGGTGACACCCCATCCCGGCGACGGTCAGCGGCTCGCCTCGGTCGTCCTCGAAGAGCTCGCCCCCTTGGTGGAGGATTCGATCTCGGCCGACCTCGCCAAGGACCAGGCACAGCGGGCGCGGCGGCGAGCCGAGATGTCGTTGCTGGTCAGTGGTCTCGAGATCCTCGCCTCCTGGTACTCCGACTCGGCCGCTCTCCAGCTCGGCGGTCCAATCAGGAACAGTGACCTCGACCTCGCCGCTCTCACCGACGTGTCGCCGCGGCGGGCGGTCTCCTCGGCCGAGCAGGTCCTCGACGCCGTCGTCGACATCCAGGCCAACCTCCGCCGCGAACTGGTCCTCGCCAACCTCTTCTCGTCACTGGGGTCTGTCGAGTAGATCAGCGTCCACTCTGTTGTGCCCGGAGCAACGTGACGGTTGTCCGGCTGTCCAACAGATCGATTTGTCACATCTGTTGCGCATTTGTCGACGGTCACGGTCACTTCCTGTCCATCAGATCGATCGTGGTCATCTGGCCCAGCACCCGCCGTGCCCCTAAAATCGAGGGACCGCCGGAGTAGCTCAGTGGTAGAGCAATTCACTCGTAATGAATAGGCCAGGGGTTCGACTCCCCTCTCCGGCTCGACCAACGACCGGGAGCCTGCATCACCCCGCGGATTCGACCCGGGTGCACTCTCGATGACCACCCACCGCTACCGTGCCGCCCTCATGGCCGATCAGGCGAACTTCGAGCGTGACGCGCTCCAATACCCGAGGCAGTTGTACTCGGCGGCGATGCGCATGGCCCGCAACCCCGCGGACGCCGAGGACCTCGTGCAGGAGACCTATCTCAAGGCGTACCGGGCTTACGACAGCTTCCAGGAAGGGACCAATCTCAAAGCCTGGCTGTACCGGATCCTGACCAATACCTACATAAACAAGTATCGCAAGGACGCCCGTCGTCCCAACGAGGTCGACCTCGGTGACGTCGAGGATCTGTATCTGTATCGCCGGTTGGGGTCCGAGGACACCGCCGAGGCCTCGCGCACGACCGAGGATCGCGTTCTCGACGGTCTGGTGGAGTCAGACATCAAGTCCGCCGTCGAGGAGCTGCCGGAGAACTTCCGGATGCCCGTGCTCCTGGCCGACCTCGAGGGCTTCTCCTACAAGGAGATAGCCGAGATCCTGGACATCCCCATCGGGACCGTCATGTCGCGGCTACATCGCGGAAGAAAAGCGATGCAGAAGAGGTTGTGGGAATTTGCAAGCGAGCGAGGGCTACTTCCCGAGGACGCCGAAAGACCATGAGCGACCGATGCGATTGCGGCGACGCACAAGACCAGATCTATCAGTATCTCGATGCCGAGCTCGATGAGGACACCGCGGCCAGTGTCCGCAGCCATTTGGACGACTGTGGTGGTTGTCACGATTCGTTCGACTTCCATCGGCGACTCAAGGGCGTCATCCGAGATCACCTGAGCGAGGACATGCCCGAGTCACTCGAAGCCAAGGTTAAAGAGCTGATTCGCCAGGAGTACGCATAGTTTCGCCCGCCTCTGGGGGAGCGGTAGGCTGGCGGTACATGAGCCGTACGGGTCGCCACTCGCTCTTGCTGCTGATCATCCTCGTGCTGGTCGCCGGCTTCTCGTTGTCTGCCGTCGCCGCCACCGAAGGCGGGGAGGGCGGTGAGGACGAAGGGGCCGCCGTGACCACGACGACGATCAACAGCGGTCTTCATCCCGCGGTCGAGGTGGGTGGCGAGTCGGCCTCCCCGGTCCCCGTGGACTGGACCTATCGATACATGGTCCCGCTTGCGCTTGCCCTCGCCGCGTTGATTATCCTGTCCACGGCCATCAAGTACTTCACCAACGTCGTGCGCAAGCGCTACCGCATCGTCGAAGAGTGACCGCTTCCTCCTCCCGGGGTCGTCTCTCCGGCAGGCTCGCCGGCACCTACCCCCTCGCCGAGACCTATCACAGCGCATTCCTCGCCGATGAGATGAGCCGGGTCACCGACGAGGTGTCCCAGATCGTCCCCGAGGCCACCGGTCTCAACCTCCCCGGCTCTCCGGAGACGGTGGTCATCGACCGCCCCGAGTGGATCGACCGCAATGTGGCCACCTTCACCCATCTCACCGAGCCTGCCCGGCGCAAGCTCGAGGAGAGGATGGAGGAGTCCGGGACCCGAAGCCAGGCGGCGGCGGTGATGGCAGAGCGTGTCGTGACCGTCGAGACCAGAGCCGTGCTGAGCATCCTCGCCCGACGTGTCCTCGGTCAATATGAGCTGGTCCTCCCCTCTGGGGGCTCGGGCGATGTGGTGGCGTACGTCGGGCCCAACATTCTCCAGATGGAGCGAACCCATCAGTTCAAGCCGAGCGAGTTCCGCTACTGGGTGGCGCTCCACGAGCTGACCCACCGAGCGCAATTCCAGGGCATCCCGTGGATGCGCGATTACTTCCTCGGCCTCGTCGAGCAGCTCGTCGAGTCCTCGAGGCCGCAGCCGGGTGTGATGGGACGGGTCATCGACGAGATCGGCTCCCGCCGCTCCTCCGGGGCTCCGGTCGTCGATGAGCGTGGGCTCTTCGGCCTCCTCGGGTCGCCGGAGCAGAATGCGATAGTGGACAAGGTGCAAGCCCTCATGTCACTGCTCGAAGGTCACGGGCACGTCGTGATGGATCGTGTCGGTGCCGAGCGCCTCAAGTCACAGGCCAGAATGAGTCGGGTGCTCAAGGGTCGTCGTCAGGACAAGCGCACCGCCGCCTTCTTCAGACTCACCGGGCTCGAGATGAAGATGAAGCAGTACAAGCAGGGCGAGGCCTTCGTGCATGCCGTAGAACGGGAGGCGGGGTGGCAAGCAGTCGGTCTTGCCTTCCGCGGGGCGGGCAGTCTGCCCGACCTCGCCGAGATCCGCGACCCCTCGCTGTGGCTGCAACGCGTCGCCTGAGCGAACTGACCAGGTCGGCTACCTCCCGTCTTCGACTCCCCGACGGCCCGCTGACTGTTGCCTTCAGTGGTGGGGCCGACTCCGCAGCCCTGGCCCACCTGGTTGGGGCGGTCGGGAGGGACGTTCGGCTCCTCCATGTCCACCATGGATTCGAGGCCTCGGATGCCCTGGCCGCGGCGGCGGGGGTCATGGCTTCACAGCTCGACGTCCCGATCGAGAACGTCGCGGTCGAGCTCGACCGGGGGCCGTCCCCCGAGGACAAGGCCCGGGACGCCCGCTATGCGGTCTTCCGAGAGGTGCCCGGCGCAGTCCTCACCGCACACACCCGTGACGACAGCGTCGAGACCATGCTGATCAACCTCATCCGGGGCACCGGAGTCGACGGCATCACGGGCATCCCCGCCCACCGCCCCCCCAACGTCTATCGGCCGTTGCTCGAGGTCACCCGTAGCGAGACCCGTGAGATCGCCGCCGTCGCGGGGCTGGCCTTCCTCGACGATCCGATGAACGAGCGCATGGAGTTGACACGCAACAGGGTCCGCCGCCAGATCGTCCCGTTGATGCGTGATATCAACCCACAGGTCGAGGAGGCGATGTCTCGTCTGGCATCCCATCTCGGCGAAGACGCCTCGTACCTCGACCGGCTCGCCGGGGACGTCGACCTGAGCGGGGGCCTGGCCGTCGGCTTCGTGACGACGATGCCCCCGGCTCTGGCGAACCGCGTTATCCGCAGGTGGCTCGTTGCCGATGGGATTCCGACCAGCTCCGACCTGCTGAGACGGGTGTGGGCCGTTGCATCGGGGACCAGCCCCCGCCAGGATCTCGAAGGGGGCCGGGTGGTCACCCGTCGCGGGGCGATGTTGCTGCTCGAGTGACCTGTTGGTGTCCCGTCGCGTAGTTGGCTAGCTTTGCCGACCCACCCCTGAGAAAGCGAGCGAAGGACCGGGATGGACATCAAGCCCCTCATCACCGCCGACGAGATCGACGCGAAGCTCGCCGAGATCGGCAAGCGGATCTCGGAGGATTACGCGGGCAAGGAGGTCTTGCTCGTCGGGGTGCTGCGCGGTGCGTTCATGGTCATGGCCGACCTCGCCCGTCATATCGACCTTGCCTGCGAGTTCGACTTCATGGCCGTCTCCTCCTATGGCGCGTCGACTCAGACCTCGGGTGTCGTGCGCATCCTGAAAGACCTCGATGAGGAGATCGAGGACCGTCATGTCCTGATAGTCGAGGACATCATCGACTCCGGCCTGACCCTGAACTACCTCATGAAGAGTCTCAAGGTCCGCAAGCCGGCGTCGCTCGAGATCGCCACCCTCTTGCTCAAGGAAGGCATCCAGCGTGTGCCCATAAACGTCAAGTACGTCGCATTTCCGATCGGGCCCGAGTTCGTCGTCGGATACGGGTTGGACTACGCCGGCAAGTACCGGAATCTGCCATACGTGGGTGTCATGGGGGAAGAATCCTGACGACGGCGGGGTTCGACTATTCGAGCAACCGTCGTAGCATCTACGGCAGCCCCCTCAGAACCGAGGTCTTGTGAACCGCACCCTGCGAACACTCATCGTGTATGGGATGTCGATCATCCTGGTCGCCATCTTGTTCTCGTGGTGGTTCGATCAGGTGGCCGGCCCCGAGGAGATCCCGATCTCCCAATTCGTCGAGAACGTCGAGAACGGCGAATACGAGCAGGTGGTCCTGCTCGCCCGCTCCAAGCGCGCTCAGGGCCGAGAGATGGGAAGTGGGGCCGAGGAGGGCACCTTCGACGAGGTCGCCAGCTATGTCGAGGGCTTCGAGACCGAGCTGACCAACATCATCATCTCCAGCGGGACCGAGATGGACGTCGACGACGAGCCGGCCGGTTTCTGGGAGCTGCTCATCGGCTTCTTGCCTTGGCTCTTCCTGCTCGGCTTCATGGTGTTCATCTTCATGCAGATGCAGGGTGGTGGGAACCGTGTCATGCAGTTCGGCAAGTCCCGGGCCAAGTTGGTGGGCAAGGAGCAGCCAAAGGTCACGTTCGACGACGTGGCCGGGCTCCAGGAGGCCAAGGAGGAGCTGGAGGAGATCAAGGACTTCCTGGCGAACCCGGACCGTTATCGTCAGATGGGAGCCAAGATCCCCAAGGGTGTGCTCCTGTTCGGCCCTCCCGGGACCGGCAAGACCCTCCTGGCCCGCGCCGTAGCCGGTGAAGCCGGTGTTCCCTTCATGTCGATCTCGGGCTCCGACTTCGTCGAGATGTTCGTCGGCGTGGGCGCCGCCCGGGTACGGGACCTCTTCGAGCAGGCCAAGCAGAGCGCACCGGCCATCGTCTTCATCGATGAGATCGACGCAGTCGGGCGACACCGTGGCGCCGGGCTCGGCGGTGGCCACGACGAGAGGGAGCAGACCCTCAACCAGCTCCTCGTTGAGCTCGACGGCTTCGAAGGCAACACGGGCGTCATCGTCATGGCCGCCACGAACCGACCCGACATCCTCGACCCGGCCCTGCTCCGCCCCGGTCGCTTCGACCGACAGATCACCGTGGACGCCCCCGACGTCGAGGGGCGTGAAGCCATCCTTGCGGTCCACTCCAAGGGCAAGCCGCTGGGCGACGACATCGATCTCGGGGTCCTCGCTCGTCGCACCCCCGGCTTCACCGGCGCCGACCTGGCCAACCTCATCAACGAGGCTGCCCTCCTGACCGCACGCAAGGGAGCAACTCAGGTGACGATGGTCGAGCTCGAGGAGGCCATCGACCGGGTCATCTCCGGCCCGCAGCGCAAGACGCGCATCCTGTCCGATGACGAGCGCAAGGTCATTGCCTATCACGAGACCGGTCACGCCCTGGTCGGATACGCCCTTCCCAACTCCGACCCGGTTCACAAGATCACGATCGTCTCCCGTGGTCGTTCCCTGGGCCACACACTCGCTCTTCCCACCCATGACAAGTACATATCGCGGCGTAGCGAGCTGGTCGACCGGCTGGCCATGCTTCTCGGAGGCCGAACCGCCGAGGAGCTGATGTTCGCAGACCCTTCCACGGGCGCCGCCGACGACATCGAGAAGGCGACCCAGATCGCCCGTCGCATGGTCATGGAGTACGGGATGAGCGACGAGTTGGGCCCGATGCAGTACGGCAAGCCCAGTGGAGAGGTCTTCCTGGGCCGCGACTATTCGCGTCAACAGGACTACTCAGACGAAGTGGCCGCGTTCATCGACGCGGAGGTCCGCAAGATGATCATCGCCGCCCATGAGGAGGCACGGACCATCCTCGAGCGCCACTCCGATGCGATGGAGCGGATGGTCGTGGCCCTGCTCGAGAAGGAGACCGTCGACCGTGGCGAGGTGGCCGAGCTGTTTGCTGACGTGCCCAAGTGGGAGCACGCCTTCGACGGGTCACTGCGGATCAAATACCCGGACGAGCCCGTTATCCCCCAGGTGCACGAAGACCTCGCGGCCGCGGTGGCCAAGGAGGAGGAGACCGAGGAAGTCACCGAGTCGCTCCAGCTCGATCGCAAACTGCCCCGCACCAAGGGCCGGCCGGCCGAAGCCTGATTCGAGTCTCGTCAGACTCGCTCGATCGAGAAGTCGCCGGAGACGAGTTTCGCCCTGATCGAAATGTGACGCACCGGGGCGGCTCCACGGGCTTCTGAATCGGGTAGACGCACCTTGCCAGAGAGCGTGTTTACGTCGAGGTCGACGGTTGACCCCGATGGGATGCCCAGGTCGACCGAGCCAGACATCGACTTGAAGTTGGCCGAGCGGCCCTCGAATCGGGCGATGTAGACGTCACCGGAGGCGGTGTTCAGGTCGATAGATGCCCCGCATTCCTCGACGTGGACATCTCCGGAGGCGGTGGACACGGACAGGTTGCCATCGCCGACTTTTTCGATGCGAACATCACCTGAAGCCGATGCGGCCCGGACCGATCGCTTCACACTCTCCGCCTGGAGGTCGCCGGAGGCGGTCTTGACGACCAGGCTCTCAGCGGACTCCATGGAGATGTCACCAGAGGCGGTCTTGATCTCCGCTTTCCCTACATCCACCCCGACGTAGACGTTCGCCGAGGCGACGGCGACCCTCAGATCGCTCCCTTGGGGTGCCTCGATGACGATCGAAGCCGAGCCGCGGGACAACCACGATGTGTTCTTGTCGGAGGAAACCAGGATCGTGTTGCCCCGCTGCTCGACGATGAAACCGGGAAGTTTGGTGTCCGCCTTGACATCGACGGTGCCGTCGTCGCCGTCTTGCACCTCGACCCGTCCCGACTCGATGCTGACTTCGATGTCGGCGGTGCCGTCCACGGTGAATGTCTTGTGGATCACAGTTCCAGTGTCGTCTTTGTATGTGAGCCGCTGGACCGACGACGACGCGCCTTCGAGTTGAGGACGTCGACGACATAGGAGTTGATCGAGTCGCCAGAAACCTCGGCCTCACTGGCGATCAGGTCCTTCAGGTATCCGGGGAGCCTCACCGTGATCCGTGCCTCGTCGGCGTCGTCCGCGCCCTCGGGGGCCGTAGGCGGGGGAGGCGGCACCGCGGTCGGGTCGTCGCGGACGGCGAGCTCGGGGTCGCCGTCGACGAGCTTGATGTCGATGGTCTGTGTGTCCAGCTGACTGGAGATCTCGGCCACGGCCATGCTGACCACCTCCATCATCGTCTGGGTGATGGCGGGCTTCAGAGCCGCCATCAGCTGGGTGCCGGCCTCGGCGATGTCGGGGCCGGCGACCCTGAGCTGAGTCTCCACTGCCGACTCCAGGTTGGTGATGGCCAGCGAAAGCTGCATCAGCGGGAGCGGCGTCGGTAGTTGCGGATGCGCTGTTCCATGAGCGCTTCTATCTCGTTGGGAGTCATGGTCACCAACATAGCGGTCTCCTGTGTCACTCTGACATCTTGGTGATGTCAATATGATGTCACAATACAGTCACAATGACGTCACTGTCAACCCCCCTTTTTCCGAATCGGTGAAATATCAGGGTCTTTTCCCTAGTTCTCCATCCCGATGACCCACCAGATCGACACGGCGCGGATCGAAAAGGCTATGCGGGAGATCATCGAGGCACTCGGTGAGGATCCCGATCGAGAGGGGCTCCTCGACACACCGGGGAGGGTGGCGCGTTTCTACGCCGAGGTGTTCGAGGGGATCCACAGCGAGCCGGGTGACGTCATCGACGCCTTCTTCGGCGACGAGCACTATCAGGAGATGGTGATGCTGCGTGAGATCCCGTTCTACTCCATGTGTGAGCATCATTTCGTCCCCTTCCACGGTCAGGCTCATGTCGCCTACATGCCACGGGGCCGTGTCACCGGCCTGTCGAAGCTGGCACGTCTCGTCGACGGCTATGCGAAACGACCGCAGATGCAGGAGCGTCTCACCGCGCAAGTGGCCGACTGCCTCAATGATCGGCTCAACCCCCTGGGGGTGCTGGTCGTGGTCGAGGCAGAGCACCTCTGCATGTCCATGAGAGGGGTCAGGAAGCCAGGTGCCCTAACGGTCACGTCGGCGGTGCGCGGCATCATGGAGACCAATCCGGCGACACGCGCAGAGGCCATGTCGCTCTTGTTCGGAACCGGCTGAAAAGCCGTCGGTGCACGATGTGCGGCCGCGAAACGCGCCGCTATCGTGGCCGCCAGTTATGGGACGAATGGTCGCCGGCCTAAAGCCGAGAGGTTTCACCTGGGTCATATCCGATCGGTTGGCCGTGTCCGACCGCGTCGGGGGCTCGGGTTTCCAGCACCGCCGGGTCCGACGTGAGGAGGAGATCACCTGGCTCGTCGAGGAGGCGGAGATCAACACAATCGTCTCCATGCTCCCTGGCAACCAGAATCTCGCTGCATACCGCCAGGCGGGCATCGCCACGTACTCGGTGCCACTGGCCAACCCCGTGGGTGGCCACGACGTGAAGCGTTTCTTCTCGACCCTCGACCAGGCGCTGGGTCGCAGCCACGCCCGCGTGCTGATCCATCGCGAGACGATCGACGACACCATTGGCGGTCTACTCGGCGGTTATCTCGTCGATTCGGGGATGGTGGACGACCCGATCCTGGCGCTGGCTCTCATCCAGCAGATTCTGGGTCGTGCATTGGGCCCTGAGGGACGCTCCCTGATTCCCGAGGCCGCCGGGAATTGAACGACCGCATCGACCTCAGAGGAATCGAGGTCTACGCCCGTCACGGTGTCCTGACGAGTGAACAGGAGAAGGCTCAGGTGTTCAGGGTCGACGTGACCGCGTACACCGATCTGTCGTCCGCCGGCACCAGCGACGACCTCGACGACACCCTCGACTACTCGACCTTGGCCTTGGAGGTGCGCGAGGTGGTCGGTTCCGAGTCGCACAAGCTGATCGAGACGGTTGCCGCCCATGTGGCGGACACGGTGATGGGCCATCCTCGCGTCACCAGATCGATCGTGACGATTCACAAACCCGATGCCCCCATCGACCTCGTCTTCGAGGATGTGTCGGTGACCATCGAGCGGAGTCGTGGCCCGTTGGCCGGATAGGGTGCGCGGCGGGCACACCCACTCGAGGGGACGGCTGATTCGGTGACCCGCTACGCGATCGGGATGGGATCCAACCTGGGAGATCGGCTCGAGCATCTGGTCGGGGCCGTCGAGGCACTGTCATCATCAGTGGAGCGGGTGAGCCTCTCATCGGTGTTCGAGACCGAGCCGATAGGCGGCCCGGACCAGGATCCCTTCCTCAACGCCGTCATGGTCGTGGAGACGAACCTCGATGCGCCCGATCTCCTAGATCGACTGCAGGAGATCGAAGCGGATCATGACCGCCAGCGGAAGGTCCGTTGGGGCCCTCGCACCCTCGATCTCGACATCGTGGCGACCGACGGCACTCCTATCTCCAGTGAGCGTTTGACGATTCCCCATCCTCGGGCCGCCGAGCGCGCGTTCGTTCTCCGACCCCTGGTCGAGGTATGGCCCGATGCCACGGTGGCGCCCGGGGTGTCTGCTTCCGATGCGTTGGCCCGGGCCGATGGCACCGGTGTCGACCGTCTGAGTGCGCATTGGATGCCACCCCGACCCACGCGCACCGCACACCTCTACGTTGGCGGCCAGTTCGTCCTCTTCATAGCGGTCGCGGTGGGCCTCGCAGCCGACGGGCGCCTTCCCGAGGGTGAGGTGACCGCCCTCGGCGTCATCGGTGCGCTGCTCGCTCTCGCCGGTCTGATCATGGCGTTCGTGTCTTCGCGGCGACTGGGCCCGGCCATGACGCCCAGCCCCATCCCGAAATCGGGCTCGTCGCTCATCATCAGCGGACCGTATCGCTTCGTGCGCCATCCCATCTATGGCGGTGTGATCCTCGTCCTCCTCGGCACAGCCCTGTTTCTCGACAGCATCTATGGAGCGGTGGGGGCATTGGCCCTGGTCCCATACTTCTGGGTGAAGTCGACGTTCGAGGAGGGTCAATTGCGTATGCGGTTCGCCGGTTACCGGGCGTATCGCGAGGTGGTGGCTCGTCGGCTCATCCCCTTCGTCATCTGAGCCACAACGACAACCCGGGGCACGTGCTAGGTTCGGTCCATGGCATCCGGCCGCGGCCCGCCTCCGGCTCCTGTTGGCTGATTGAACGGCATGACAGGAGGTAATGAATGGCCAAGAGGTCGCGAGAGCACCGCCAGGAGATCCCGGGATACGACGAGAGTCGACCCTCGCGCGAAGAGCGCAAACAGCAGCATCGGGCGACGAGACACGCCACCAATCAAATGCTTCACACCTTCGAAGATCCCGAAGAGGTCGTCCTCCCCGAGGGGCGACGCACCAGGGCTCACGATTCCGAGAACACCGGCTCCGAGCCAGGACGACGGAGGTTCCGGCTGTGGAAGACCAAGTTTTGGAAACGCCGGGATGACTACCGCGATCAAAAGAACGAGATCGATTCCAACTGGCCGGTGATAACTCCCAACCAGGTGCAGGAGGAGTAGACCCGAGCGAGGAGTCGGCCCGGTCCGGGTCGCTCCCGTCGATGCGACGCCGCTTGGCCGGCCTCTCGGCTGGTCTTCGGTCCGACGCGCACGGTGAGGGTGGGCCTCTGCCCGCCGACAGGGTCGTGCCCCGGGGCCATTCGGGGAAAGTCGTGCCGGGTGTTCAATTACCCTCGCTGCGTGTCGCACCGAGAAGCCCATTGAGACTCGTGATCGTCGGGCCCGGTCGCGCCGGCGGGGCAGTCGCCACCGCATCCGAGCGAGCCGGGCACGAGGTGGTCGGGGTGCTCACCCGTCGCCCCGGGGCCACTCCCTGGGTCGAGCTGTCCTGGGATGAAGCCATCCCCGAGGTCGACGTCGTCTTCGTCGCGGTACGCGATGACGCAATCGAAGAAGTCTCTCATCGCATCGCACCGCTCGTCGCCGAGGTTGGGGTCGTTGCCCACCTCTCTGGCTTCGTCCCCGTGGTCGTGCTTCACCACCTCAGGGACCGGGGTGTGGCCGTTGGCGGGTTCCACCCGCTCCAATCTCTACCCGACCGGGAATCCGGCGCCGACGCCCTCGCCGGGTCGTTCGTCGGGATCGGTGGCGACGAGCTCGCCGTCGACACGCTCACCCATTTGGCCAGCAGTATCGACATGGAGCACTTTCGGCTCGAAGACGCCGCCCGGCCCGCCTATCACGCGGCCGCGGCGGCCGCGGCCAACTTCGTCAACGTCTCGCTGGGCATTTCCTCAGACCTCTTCAACTCGGCCGGGATCGATCCGCGGGTCTCGCGCCCGCTCGTGGAGCGAGCCGTGGCTCATGTCTTCGAAAAGGGCTCCGCGGCCTCTCTGACCGGGCCCATCGCCCGTGGTGACATCGAAACCGTGATCGGCCACCTGACCGCGGCGCACGAAGTCTCCGAGCA
>JBAPYG010000212.1:0-7756 GCA_049284615.1 Acidimicrobiia bacterium | reverse complement strand
GGACGTGCTCCATGCCGAACCGATCCATACCGATCGTCGAGCCACGATCCATCAGCTCACGCAAATAGTCGATGTCGTCGGTGTCACCCGAGTGGCCGATGATGATTCTGTCGCCCGGCACACGCCGGCCCTCGAGGAATGCCTGCTGTTCGAGGCCGTTCCGGGACGCAGGGTGGGAATGTGTGGTGATCGGAACCCCAGTCTCCTCATGGGCGAGGGCGGCCGCCAACATGACGCGTTCCACGTCAGGGGTCATGCCTTCGCGGTCGGTGACGACCTTGAGCATTCCGGCCCGCACCCCTACCCCGGCAATGCCTTCGCGAATGTCGGCTACGAACAGCTCGGCGAGCGCATCAGTGCCAGCCGTCCCGTCCGGGCCGTGAAATCGGAAGTAGATGGGTAGAACGTTGGACGTGTACCAGCCTGTGGAGGCCACCAGGTTGACCGGAACTCGCTCAGCTACTTTGGCGACGAGCGCCACGTCACGGCCCAGGCCTGGGACCGTGAGGTCGACGATGGTTCTGACTCCCGATTGGTAGAGACCGTCGAGACATTCCACGGCGTCTTCGACTGCGGAGCTGGGGTCCCACTCGGCGTCGGGCAGGTTCACCTCCATCTCGTGGTTGCGAACGAAGATGTGCTCGTGCATCAGGGTGTGACCGAGCTGGTCGGAAGCCACAGACCCGCGGAAGGTCTCAACCGTGCCCACAGTCACCGGCTCGGAGCACACGTCTCCCATGTCGTCGGGTATGCGGCGTAGAGGTGTGTCTGCAGTGGGGTAGCACCGAGGCACTTGGTCCCGCGCATGGCGATCCAGACGCGAGACTTTCGGAGTCGACCATCCAAATCAGCATATTGATTAAGGCTATAACTGGTCAACTTCGTCTTCGAGAATCAGTCGACCGACCAAGTTATGTGTCTCTGGGGAGGCCCTGACGAGTACGGGGCGGGGCCGGCGCGATGACAACAGCCGGACTCACACCAAGCAGATTTGGTCCCCGCCGCCCCATGGCTTCCTGGAGGTCAAGAAGCGGGCCGCCCGCCTCCCGCGCCCCTCACGCGCTGATCGGCTCACGGTCCCGTGCGGCGGGTGCCGTCGAGTACTGGTAGATGGCGTAAAGCAGAGCCACCCCAAGGATTGGGGTGAAGACACGCTTCACCACTGCGCTCTCTGAGATGAGACCAACGGCTCCTGATCGAAGTGATCTGAGGTCTGGGAATGACAGCCTCAAAGACGGACCAGCGGCCTAATCCCCGGTTGACTCGGACCCAACAAACGCGATGGAGGCGCAAATCTGCTGGGGGGTGAGTCGTCTGTGAGACATTGACCATTGCCCAGGTGAGGAAGTTGGACAGCAGCGCTGGGCAGTATGCAGTCACCGCGCCCGACACCCCATCGGGCGCCCGAAGCCGACGTCGAGGTTCAGAGCGAGCACTTCCCGTTACTGATTCATCAAGGATTCCCGGGCAGTTACGACCAGCGTGCCAAACGAGCAGATCTCTCAAGACGCTGTTTTGACCAGGTGGGAGAGGATAAGACCGAGCGCCAACAACACATGGGCTACGACAAGCAGTCGCAGCGGACGCTCCCAGGTGGCCAGCAGCTCCGCGGTCTCCCAGTTCGACCCCCCGATCACCGCCACAGGGGCATCGGTGTCGCGTCTCAGGTGCCGGGCTGGGGTGGAAAGGACACGCTGGGTCATACTGAGCACACACGCCGCAGTCGCAACCACCAGGGCGGAAACGGACAGCCCCTCGGTCTGTCCCCAGTAACCCACCAGCACGGGAAAGGCGCCCCAGGCCAGACCGAACCCGATCGTGGAATGGATCAGGGGTGACCATTCGAGTGCATAACCCGCAGCGAGCACGACGCCGGCGCCACCCCAGAGCAGCGCGATCGGAGAGATCACATAAGCTGCAGCCACCGCCAGGAGGGCCCCCAGAGCCAGCCCTCCCCAGCCCAACACTTTGAGCCAGCCATCGGACAGATCAGTTGACAAAGGGTGATCGTGAAGCTCGTCGAGAGCGTGAGCCCCCACCCCGAGGCCGAGAGCGAAGGCGAGCACCGTCCCCACGAGAATCTGCCAATCGACCGCTGGTGCCAGGGCCGCTCCGATCACCACATAAGAGAGATGCCACAGGGTGTAGGGCGGGTGCAGGATGGTTATCAGGTCGCCGATCGGACTGCCCGTCCGTGCGTAGAAGGCAGGTCCGGGCCGGTTCATGTCCTGCGCCCCCACATCACCAGACCACCGCCCAGAGATAGGCGGCGAACCCGCACATCGTCCATGCCAGATCGGCGCCATTGTCTTGCCAGCTCTTCAGTCGGGTGCTCGGTGGCGAACTGATCGACGCTCGGGCCGAGGAACCGACCCACCTTCCACCACCCAGAGCCGAGAATCGCACCGGCCACGGGGAGCAGCAGCCTCGTGTAGAGCCACCACGCGGCCCGCCAGACCCCGGCCGGCCTGCCGAACTCGACCATGCCGAGCGCTCCCCCAGGCCGTGTCACCCGAACCACCTCCTCGAGACAGCCTGCGACGTTGTCCACATAGCGGAGCAGATATCCGAAGGTGACCCCGTCGAAGCTCGAGTCGGGAAACGGCAGCTTCTCCGCGGTGGCGAAAACCCCGGTGGCTCCTTGAGCGACGGCTTCCACCAGCATCTCGTGGCTCTGATCGAGTGAGACCACTTCGAAGCCGCGCATCTGCAGGAGACGGGTGATCGAACCAGTGCCGGCGGCCACATCGAGGACTTTCGACCCCACCGGTAGGTCGAGCCCGTCGACCATGGTTCGGCGCCAACGACCATCCTGGCCCATGCTGAGCACACGTGCCCAGCGCTCATAGTCAGAAGCGATAGGAGCGAACAGTTCCTGCGCCACCTGAGGCGGCGTGGTCGGTGGGTTGGGCACGATGACGCGCACACTACGAGACGTGGAGTGACTTGGTTCAGGCTCCCCCTGTTCCCGGCGCAGTCCGGCGTCCGCCGATCACCCGGGCCCCGAGTACGGTCGCCCCCGTGAGCGAGCACTCGCGTCAGGAAGTGGCACGGATCGATGCCCTCTCCCGAAGGCCGGCTCGCGATCGCCCGTCAGGCCACCAGACCGGTGGCCAGACGCAGCGTGTAACCGGCCACCACCGTCCGGGACAGATAGCTGTATCCCGCTCCCCCAACGGTGCCGGTTCCTCTCATGTTGAGGTGGGGCTTCCGTCGGCCCCCAATGCGCTAGCCCAACACACAGGCCGAGAACTGCATCGCCCACCTGGATTCGGCTCGGGTAGGGTTCGGCCATGAGCCACAACGACACTCGTGATGAGGTCGTGGGCTTTCTGGTGACCACCGCCAGGGAACATCATGCCACCACAGGCGGGGTCAATCCGGAGTGGGCTCGCTGGTACGCCGAGCACCTCGTGGTCGATTTGAACGAGGCACTGAGTGCCGACATGACTGTCGAACAGCTCGAGGAATGGCTGAAGGCTGCAGACGAGAGATATCGCAGCAAGCCTCAGGAGCAATCCTGGCCCAAGGCCTACGCCACCTGGCTTCGGACTGACTTTCACTAGGCGACAGCGTTACCGACCGTTGGAAGCCATGCGTCGACGGCCACACTGACTGCTCCGACGCCAGACGCCACCGAACTACAAGGGCTTTGAGAAGTCCACGCCATGGCTATGGCGTCCGAACGCGAAAGCGACCACTACGGGCGTTCCTGGGCGAGGTCGCGTGGCCCCCTGCAATCTCGTGATGGCATTCCCGGCTCTGGGGCACCACCCACGAGCGTCAAGTTCCGGGTGCGGAGGCCACCTCCGATGACACGGTCGAGACGGTTGAACCAGAAGGCATGGACCGGCGAGGAAGCACGATAATCGTGGGCCCGGTCTCACCGACTTTCACCGCGCGACGTGGTTACGCATCAGCCCAAGTAATCCTCGTCCGGCCAAATACCTCCCCAGACCCGTTCTGTGAAGGTTTTCTACCAGGGCCTGGTAGAAGACCTTCACAGAACGGGCTCTCATCGAACACCTTCCTTGCCATCGTCGTGGACCTGCGAGCACATCGGAATGGCACGACCGGATCGCCGCTCAGTCGGTGCCAACCACCTCGAATCCCTCGTCCAGCTGGACATCGATCTGGGTGCCGTCGTCAAGCGTCACCTCGATCTCGTAGTAACTCTCCTCGTCCTCTAGCTCGGTCCCGGTCACCCTGCCCTCGCCGAGGAACTCGAGGGCTACCCGCGAGGCACGCTTCAGGTCCGGGCCGACGATCGGGGTGTCAGGGCCCTCGGCCGCGTCTTCTGCCTGGTCGGCGGTATCCCCGTATCCCCTGGCGTCGTTGTCTCCAAAATCGCCGCCTGCCGCGGCCTCGTCCTGGCCGCTCCCCGGGTCGGTCTCCCTCGGGTGCTGCTGTGACGGCGCTCCGCCGTCGTCATCATCCACCCGCGAATCGGGGGTCTGGCCCCCGGCCAATGCCGCTCCGGCACCAAGTCCGACCAGGAGAATTGCCAAAGCCATGATTGCGATTCGTTTGCTGCCTGCCATCACCTGCTCCTCGGGTGAATCTCGATGTCGACTCACTCTGCGCCAATCAACCTGACGCCAGCCTGACTACTCGAAAGTCCGACGTCAACCGTCGTACGACTCGCCCAATGGGGTGATACCGGCTGCCCTGGCCGCCCCGTCGTCGACAACCTCGATTTCGACTAGCTCCTCGCGGCCGCCACCGCCGGAGACACCGAGGATCAGAGCCGGGCCAACCCCGCGCGCATAGAGCTTGTACTCGACGACGTTCGGGGAGATGGTGATGGTGTCCTTGGTCAGCACAACGTCGTCGTAGTGACCAACCGGCACCTCGACCTGTTCCCCGATGGCCAGGATCTCACCGTTGTCTTCGGCCTCACCCGCGTAGTACTCCTGGCGATAGCTCAAACCGACCTCCGGCACGGCGGGCATGATGATTCCGGGGAGTGCGCCATCGACTCCGGCCTCGAAGGAGCCCTCTGTGCTGGTGATCGCACCATCTGCGAACTCGACAGTGTCCTCGCCGAGATACCAGATGTTTCCGCTCTCGTCCTGGGCATACCAGTCGAATGTATCCTCGATCAGCTCCCCATCCTGTGTGACGGTGTCCCGCACTATTCGGGCGGTGACGCCGTTGGCGATTTCTTTGGTCTCGCTCGTCACCGTCACCACGACGAGCAGTTCGTCGCCATCTTCGTCGACCTCTCGATAAGTCCACTGAGTCCCGGGCTCCATCGGCCAATACGGGTTGTCGATCTGTGTGCTGAATTCGGCGGGGTCGAGGTCGATCTGATCGGAGCCTTGTGGAAGGCTCCCGGCTGCGGACGCTCCCTCCCCACACGCACCGAGCATCAGAGCCAACGAAATCAGCGACAGCCAGGCCACGGTCCGTGTCACCATTCCCTCCTTCTACTGGTCGGATCGACCGGTCGTCACCATAAGGGCAGTCGGCTGACCGTCAGCTGACCGTGATCAGGAACCGCCCAATTCTCAGGTGTCCACCGGGAGATGGATCTCGAACAGGGCGCCGCGCTCTCCGGGGTTGACGAGAGCCAATCGACCCCCGTTGCGCTCGACGATGTCCCGGGCAATGGCCAGCCCCAATCCGGTGCCCCCCGTATCGGTGCTGCGGGCTTCGTCGACCCTGGCGAACCTATCGAATATCCCCTCAGAGGCTTCGACCGGCACTCCTGGGCCATCGTCTCTGACGCTGATGATCGCTTCGCGCCCGGCTTCCCGGAGTGAGACGTCCACCCTGGTCAGGGCGTGACGGTGTGCGTTGTAGAGGATGTTCGCCAATGCCCGCGAAAGCTGGTTCCTATTGGCGAGCACGAGCACGGCTGAGACGTCGCCGAGTTGGACGTCGATGCCATCACGGCCTCCAACGGAGTGCACCCCTTCCAGCACGACGTCGTCCAGATCGACCGGGGATAGCTCGACCTCGACCGAAGCGTCGAGACGCGCCAGGTACAACAGGTCTTCCACTAGAGCCTGCATCGCGATGACCTCGTCGAGGACCGACTCGAGGCTGCGACCTGCGAGGCTCTTGGCCCGACCCGCCTTCATGACTTCGATTTCGGATCTGAGACGGGTCAGCGGAATGCGCAGCTCGTGTGAGGCATCGGCAACGAAGCGCTGCTCTCGGGCCACTGACGATTGGATTCGTTCCAGCATCTGATTCATGGTGATGGCCAACCGATCGATCTCGTCGCCGGTTGCCGGAGCGGAGACACGCCGATCTAGGTGCTCACTGCCAATGGAGGCCACTTCACTCCTGATTTCTTCGACCGGGCGAAGCGTCCGACCCACGAGCCACCAAACCAGGGCCCCGACCAACGCGACCACCAACGGGACGACCATCGCAAGCGAGCCCGCCAGAGCTGCTGCGCTCTCCCCAACGACGTCATAGGTGGTGCCAACGTAGAGGTGCAGACCGCCCGCCAGAGAGCGACTGATGAAGCGAAACGAGTCGTCGTCGACGGAGAGACCCGTGACAGTCCCAATCGTGTCGGTCCCGGGATCGGAGGGAAGGTCGAGAGGAGGCCGTCCGACGAGGTTGGGGGTCGTCGCCACTACCTTGCTGTCACTCCCCAACAACTCGACGAAGCCCTCCTCCCCGACCGGAGCGAAACCTTGAGGGCTCCCGCTCTCAGATATCGCCGCTTCGATGTCATCGGCACGCTGGGTCAACCCGCGGTCCATGGTGGCGGTAAGGACCGACTGCTGCCGGACAACGAGGAACACAGCCGCGGCCGTAAGGACGAGCGCCACTGCGATGGTGGCGATCAGAGTTACCCGAAATCGAATCGTTCGCACGGCTATCTGGCGGTGTCGGGGACCAGCCGGTAGCCCGCCCCCCGGACCGTCTCGATCGAGTGGCGGCCGAACGGTTCGTCGATTCGGGACCGCAACCTTCGGACATAGACCTCAACGATGTTCGGGTCGCCGTCGAACTCGTATTCCCAGACCCCGTTGAGGATGTCACCCTTGCTGAGAACCTGACCGGCCCGTCTCATGAGATACTCGAGCACATCGAACTGACGTGCAGTCAGACCGACCTCTGACTCACCCACCATCACCTGACGCCGGGCAGGGTCGATCCTCAGATCGCCGACCTCCAGCGGAGCAGGGTCGCTTCCCGGGGCCCGGCGCAGCAGCGCTCGGATGCGGGCAGTCAAGACCGCCAGCGAGAAGGGCTTGGTGATGTAGTCGTCGGCCCCGGTGTCCAGGGCTTCGGCTTCGTCGAGGTCTCCGTCCTTGGCCGTGAGCATGAGAATCGGAATCCAGTTGCCCGCTTGCCGGATGTCGGCGCATACCTGGAATCCGTTGCGTCTGGGGAGCAGTATGTCGAGGATCATCAGGTCGTAGCCGCCCTCGGTGGCCAGCCACCGACCGTCGAGCCCGTCGTAGGCGACGTCGACAGTGAAGCCCTCGGCTTCCAGACCCCGCTTGACCGACACCGCGATCTTCTTGTCGTCCTCGACGAGGAGGAGCTTCGCCATCGGCCGATTCTGCCACCCTGACCTGACTCCGAGCTGACGTTCTCGAGCGCACGACGGGCACCCCGCACGATCCCGACGTCGAAGCCAACCCGCTCAGTGATCTCTTTCGGTGTTCCCGACCAGCTCGGCCAGCCCTTCGTCGACTGTGATCACCGGGACGTAGCCGAGATCCCTGCGCGCCGCCGAGTCATCGAAGACCTGTGGGTGGCTCACCATGTAGGCCTCGATCCGGTT
>JBAPYG010000211.1:0-6198 GCA_049284615.1 Acidimicrobiia bacterium | reverse complement strand
TCGATGGGCAATCACGCTCAGTTCGCCCGTGCCCTCAACTGGATCAGGCTGGGCAAGGCGCAGTCCCCGGTGGCCAGGGTCTTCGCCTTCGAGGACCTCCCCGACGCATTGCGCTATCTCGAGGCCGGCGAGCAAATGGGCAACGTCGTTCTTCGCCACGACGTGTGAAATCTCCCGACGTTCGATGTATCTGACGGCGAGCTGAGAGCTCCTTTCGCCATACCCGATGTAGAGGGCATCGGACCATAGGGGGGAAAGGCATGACTTACGTCAGCACGCCGAGTTCGGGGGCGCTTCAGAGGAAGCAACCTCGCAAGTTCAGTTCAGTCCTGGTCGCCGCGGCCATCGTCGTGGCCTCAGGAGCCGCCATCGCCATCGGCATCACCGTGATGCAAGATGCGAGCCCTACAGTGACGGGCAGTCTCTATCCGAGCCCTGAGGTGCTCAAGAATTGGACGGCACCGGGCACTTCATCGGCGACCAACCAAGTCGATCCGGCCGACCGGGTCCACATGGGACGCACACCGGCAATGGAGTCCGCTTCCGAGATGTCCCACGGAGCCTTCGTGGAGCCATTGGAGGACGCAGGACTGATCCCGTCAGGAGCGATTCCGACTGGAGCGACAACGGAGGCCACCGACGATCAGACCGGACTGCGCTAACCACCTGAGAGACCCGGCTTCGCCATGCGATGCCGGGTCTCTACGCGTCCGATCCCTTTGGGGAGCCGCACCATGGGCACACTCGCTGCGATGCGCTCGGCACTTTGAGAGGGGGTGTCTCCGGGGTCGTCGAGCATGACTCGGGCCAACGATGGGAGAGCCTTGGGGTGGGCCTCGGCGTAACGGTCCATCACCCGGGCCGCCTCGGCGACACCGACCACCACAGCCCTGGTCGAAAATCTCCTCGACCCGAGGTAGAAGACGACATCCGGGTTGGCTTTCACATTCTTGAGCCATTGCGCCTCGGCACCCCAGCCGGCTGCGACGTAGACGGCATCGGGGTCGTTGACGACCACCTCGAGGATGGTCCGACGTGTCTGTCCCGACTTTCGACCGGTGTGGCAAAGCATGACGAACCGATGGCCGAACAGGAAACCGAGCCCGGCCCGGAAGAGCGGAATCGGGGCCCGAAGGAGCATCCGCTTCCAGCCGGTGGGTGATCCGGCGCGCTCGAGCCGCAAATTCGCCACGAGGTCAGGCTAGAACCGATCGATGACTGTGACGCCGACCCCAGCGAAACCGCCCATCGCGGACAGGGCCGCCGAAGCTCCATCCAGCGAGACGGTGTCGGTGACTAGTCGCCCCAGGTCGAGGTGGGCAGCCTCGATGAGCTCGAAGACTCGGGGGTAGTCGGTTGCGGGCATCCCCCGGCTTCCCAGGATCTCCAGCTCACCCATGATGACCCGCTCCATGGGAACCGGGGGCTCAGCGTGCTCGCCGAGCAGGAGCCCTATCTGGACGTGGCGGCCCCGCTTACGCAACGACCCTATCGAGTTGAGAGCCGTGACCGTGGTGCCCACCGCGTCGACGGACACGTGGGCTCCGCCTGATGTCGCTTCGGCCACCGCGGTCACGACTTCGTCACCGCGCGCGTCGACCGTCATGTCGGCGCCCAAGTCCGCAGCCAGGGCGAGCGAACGCGGGTCGATGTCCACGGCAACCACATGTGCCCCGAGGGCCACGCCGATCATCACGGCAGAAAGACCAACCCCACCACACCCGTGCACGGCCAGCCACTCGTCCTCGAGGAGACGGCCCCTGTCGACCAGGGCATGGAACGACGTGATGAATCTGCAACCGAGGGCGGCCGCCTGCGTTGCAGCCAAGCCATTCGGGATCTGGACGAGATTCAGGTCGGCGTGGTCGATGGCGACCAACTCCGCGAACGACCCCCAATGGGTGAAACCCGGGGTGAATGGTCGGTCGCACGTATTGAGATGACCGAGTCGACACGACGGGCAACGCCCGCAACCAACCGAGAAGGGGACCGTCACCCGGTCACCCGGCCTCCACCGTCGCACACCTCCGCCAACCGTCTCGACGATGCCGGCCATCTCGTGACCGGGGACATGTGGTAGCGATGGCAACGACTCGTGACCCATCCAGGCGTGCCAGTCGGACCGACAGATCCCGGTTGCCTCCACCCGGAGGACGACCCCGGAGTCCGAGGGAAGGGGGTCTTCGTGATCGCCAACCACGAGGGGCTGACCGAACTGGGTGATGGCGGCGGCTCTCACGATCCGGCGACTCTACCCCCGGACTTGACTCGCACTGAACGATCATTCATAATGAACGAGCATTCATTCAGAGGAGACCCCGCATGGCGTGGAACGAGAACGACATCCCCGATCAGACCGGGAGGATCGCCTTGGTCACCGGCGCCAACGGGGGCTTGGGTTACGAGACGGCACGCGCTCTGGCTTCGAAAGGAGCAACGGTGATCATGGCGGCTCGCAACATGGAGAAGGCTGCAGCCGCCGAGAGCGCCATCGAGAAGTCACTCCCCGATGCTGCTCTCGACGTGCGAAGCCTCGACCTGGCATCGCTGGGGTCGATCGCCGAGTTCGTCGCATCGGTGGGCGAGGACTACGACCACATCGACCTCCTGATCAACAATGCCGGTGTCATGGCGCTGCCGGAGCGAAAGACTGCGGACGACTTCGAGATGCAGTTCGGTACTAACCATCTCGGCCACTACGCGCTGACGAGTCGTCTGCTGCCTCTACTGGTGACCACACCAGGCTCTCGTGTGGTCACGGTGACGAGCACGGCGCGACATTTCGGCAAGCCGGTCGACCCCGACGACCCCCATCTCAGCGAGGACTACACACCCTGGAAAGCCTATGGCCAGTCCAAGCTGGCGAATCTCCATTTCGCTCTGGGGCTGGAGCAGAGGTTCAGTGAGGCGGGAGCCGAGTCGCAGAGCCTGGTGGCCCATCCGGGGCTCTCCAACACCGATCTGCAGGCGAACACGGCACGGGAAGGCGGTGGACACGCCTCCGAGCAGATGGCCTCGAGGTTTGGCATGTCGGCAGCCGACGGGGCACTCCCCCAGCTACGGGCCGCCACCGACCCCGACGCCAGTGGTGGTGAGCTGTACGCCCCCCGGTGGGGGAACTTCGGGGCCGCGGTGCGACGCCCACTGATGGGCCGATCCCGGAACCAAGGGTCGATAGACACGTTGTTCGAGGTGTCCGAGTCAGAGACCGGGCTCGCCCTAGATGTTGCGACCACGCTGTCGGGCTCGCGTTCGTGACCACCACCGGCATCGACCGCGCCGCCCTCGTCCGACGCGCCATGGTGGATCTCGTCGCCGAACGCGGCATTCATGGCACCAGCATGAGCGACATCGCAGAGCGAGCAGGTGTGGCCACGGGGACGGCCTATGTCCACTATGGATCCAAGGCCGAGTTGCTCGTAGCGGCATTCGCCGAGGTCAAAGCCGGGCTGGGCCGGGCGGCGATGGCCGGGATCGATCTGTCTCTCGAGGCCCGCGAGATATTCGATTCGGTCTGGCGCGGAATTCACAGCCATCTGACCGCCGACCCCGCCATCGCCCGTTTCCTCGTTCAGATAGAGGTCTCACCGCTGAAGGAATCTGCCCACGCCGCTCTTTCGGGGAACGACCCCCTCAATCAAACGGCCCAAACCCTCAGCGCTCAGCTGGTCGACCTGCCACTCACGGTTCTCTACGACCTGTGTCTCGCTCCCGCAGTTCGCCTTGTCGCCTCAGACGAGGATCTGTCGCCTTCGGAGATCGACACACTCATCGAGTCATGCTGGCGGGCCGTCGCCAGGAGCACCTAGCCCAGGTTCTCGTCGCACCACTCCTCGATGTCCTCTCTGGTGGCGCCATTGTCGGAGAGGGCTCGCTCCCCCGGGCACCCCACGTTCCTGAGGAGCCCGAGCAAGATGTGCTCTTCCCCGATGGATCGCTTGCCGGCTCGAATGGCTTCACGAAGACTCAGTTCGAGGGTCTTCTTCATCGCAGCGTCGAAGGGGACGTGCCCTTTCCCTGATCGGGCTGTCTCACTCCGGCCCAAACCGGCCGACCGTCTCACGTCCGACAGCCGGACGCCGGTGTCGGCCAGGGCTCGGGCCGTGACTCCTCGATCGTCGTCGGTGAGGCTGAGCACGAGATGTGTCGTCTCCACATGGTCGGCGCCCATGGACCGGGCCACCGAAACGGCGCCACGCACGATCTCGCGAGGGCGTTCACCAAACCGCGTGAACAGTGACCATGATCGGCTCTTGGGCGGTCGCCCTCCGACGAATCTCTTCTGGGCGGCCTGACGTGTAACACCCATCGCCTCACCGATATCCGCCCACGACGACCCGGCGGCTCTCGCCTCGGCAACGAAGTGACCCACGAGGTCGTCACCGAGCTCGCTCAACCGGGCGCCCACGATCACGGCCTCGGTGATCCGCTGCAACGCCGAGTCGCCATGATGCTCTTCCACCTCTCCGATCAAGCGGTCCAACTCGAATCTGCTCTCATTCATGATTGTCAACCTAACGTTGACACTGTGATTCGTCAACACTGGGTTGACATTCGAAGGTGGGGTGGCGAAGAAGACACTCTTGCGGCACAGTTGAGACGAATGAACCTGGGATTTGTATGGTTCTTCTTCGTGACGGTGGGCCTTCTCGTCCTGGCCACCCCGCTCTTCGTCATCTCGTTTCGCCGCGATCGGCCGCGGACGAGTCGCAACTTCGCCCTGGCCGCAGTCGTCATCGGTGTGGCCTGCGGCAGTCTCGCCGGGATCTCGCAGCGTCAGGTACAGCAGTGCCAGGACGCCGGGATCGCCGACTGCGTCGACTCCGGCACCGCCGGCCTGCAGCTTCTGTTCATAGGTCTATTCGTGGTAGTCACGTGGTTCACCGCCTACACCATGTACCGGGACTGAGAATTGGTCCTGGTCTACTCCTGGGACATGTGAACCTGACGTGGTGACGCGCATAGATGGACACGAGGGCAGCTCGACAGCGGCCGTGCTGAAGCGTGCGCTGGCTCGGGCCGTCCTGGCGGTCGAAGCTCGAAACACCGTGATCCTGGTGGAGGGGATGAGCGATCAGGCGGCTGTGGAGACCCTGGCGCTGCAGCAAGGACGTGACCTGGCCCAGGAGCGCGTCTCGGTGCTGGCTGTGGGCGGAGTCACCAACTTCGCCCGCTTCGTCGAGCTCCTCGGCCCTCACGGGCACGCCCTCCGCCTGGCCGGCCTCTACGACGTGGCCGAGGAGCCGCAGGTCGAGTCTGCGTTGTCGGCGGGTGGGCTCGGCCGTGGTCACGATCGACTCGGGCTGGAGGACCTCGGCTTCTACGCGGCGGTACGAGACCTCGAGGACGAGCTCATCCGTAGCCTCGGCCCGGAACGGGTGGAGAGAGTGATCGACGATCTGGGAGAGCGTCGCATGTGGCGGTCATTTCGAAATCAACCGGCCCAGCGACATCGGGCGACCGGTGAGCAGCTCCACCGTTTCATGGGGACGAAGTCGGGCCGCAAGATCCGGTACGGCTCGGCATTGGTTGCTGCCCTCGAGCCCGAAGACGTGCCCCGACCACTCGAGCTCGTGTTGGCCCGATCTGCTCCCGATCGTTCGGGTGACTAGTCAGGTTTGTGCGAGGTCATTCTGACCCTTGGATCCCGAGGCGCCATGACTGATGATTCTGGCAATGGCGCAAGGCATGGCGGAACTGGGAGAGCGGCGATTCGCGTCTGCTCAAAGCGAGGACGAGCGACGTTATCTGTCACCGCTGTCCCCATGGCGGCGTGTCACCTACCTCCTGGGCATGCTCACTCTCGCCGTCGCACTGACCGTTGGCGGTATCCACCTGATGAGTCTCGCCATCAGCTGGCAGTAGACACCGGGGCGTCCCCGCTCAATCGGAGGCTCGACCGGAGAGGGCGCCGGCCACGACAACGACCACCCCGGCGGCCACACCAAAGATGAACAGGAGCCCGACGATCCCCGAACCTTCGTTGAGGTTCAACCACACCAGTAGAAGCGCCCCCATCCCGAGAGCCAGGACCAACCCGATGATCATGCTCACTGTTCTGTGCGCCACGATTTCCCTCCTCGCTGTTCGGAGTCGAGACCCCGGAGCAAGAAGTCGATCAACACTGGTCGCGCTCTCGGGCATCGACGATTCATGGTCTGGGTGCGCAATTGCCGATGGCTACAGGCGTAACGTCGG
>JBAPYG010000210.1:0-11943 GCA_049284615.1 Acidimicrobiia bacterium | reverse complement strand
CTGCTTGGTGCGGCCGAGACGCTTCGAGCCGCCGGCGGCGAGGACGACAGCGGCGGTTGACATGGAGGTCGAATCTAGCGGCGTGCGAATCCGATTGTATTTGCCGTTCGCCCCTAGACACCCGTCGTGAACCGGGTGAGCGCTCCGATCCCCTCGCGGTCCAGCGGAGAGGCGACAGCGATCTGTGTCACGGAGCCCCCGGCGACCACGGTGGCGTCCATGATCGCTCCGACGATGTCGTCGGCCGGGAACATCGTAGATCCGCACACCGGGCACTCGGAGCCGTCGCGGCTGAGATGACCGCAAGAGTCACAGATCTCCCCCGACCGGCTGAACGGCCCGGCGACGACCAGGGTGTCGACGGCCTGGGCGTTCGCCGCGTCGATGACGTCCGACAGGCCGAGAACGGCGTTGCCTCCGCTCCAGGCCGTGTCGCACACCCGGCCCGCCAGGGCAGCGTGCCGCTGACGACGAACATTGCGGTCCATCTCCTCGACTTCGGCACGCAGGGCCGAGATCGTCACGTTCTGCGGTCGGGCGGTGAAAGTCTCACGCTGGAGACGCGCCAGATAGGGATGGAGGTTGCCGGCGATCTCGTCCAGCGTCTCCTCGTGCCCGCCAATGGCGATGTAGTCGAAAGGACGCTCGACATGCCGCTCCAAGAGACGCTCCCCCGCCTCACGCCAGAGCTTGGCGGTCAGCTCGTCGGCCCTGGAGCGGACCGTATGCTCGTCGTAGCCGGCGAAGCCCCCGTAGTCGCGCTTGCCGACATTGGCGTCGATGGCGTCGTGGACCTCCTCGACCATCCCCTCGACACCGGTGAAGGTTCGGGCCTTGGTCGAATCGGCCACGATGATGCCGCTCCGAAGGGCACGGGGTGTTGCCCGGAGGGGTCGCATGTACGGACGCGGCCCGATCGTCGAGACATTGGGGGCCGGGTTCCCCAGCGGTTCGAGCACGAACGTGTCGTCGAGATCGGAGGCGAATATCGCGTACCCGGGCGCGGAGTCGAGCTCGAGCTGATCGGCGAGCTCGTGGATGCGCTCGGTGTCGGTGCGCACGCTCTTCTGGACCTTGCGATCGAATTGGCCCGACCTCTCGCGGATCGGCTTCACCAGATCGGAGAGGAGGGCACCGAAACCACCGGGGCTGGGCCGACCTGCGTAAACGGAGATGAGCGAGCCGTCGCGACTCCTCAACTCGGCTATGCGGTCGCCTACCAACGGAACCTCCATCCCTGCCCGTGCCGGGGCCTCACGAGCTCGGCTCCGAACCTACACAACCTCCAAGCCTGACGTCACAGCCCCCGCATCAGCTCGACGGTCAGCTCCTCCTGGATCCAGCCGAGATAGTCCATCACCTGTCGACTGTGCTCCGGCAGCTCGTCGTGATCGGCTTCGACATCGATGCCCAACCTCGCCCCCAGCGCCAGACGCGCCTCGTTGAGCACCCGCAACATCGCGTCTGCTTCGTCTGAATCGAGAATCACCGGGCCCGAGCTCGAGACCGCCCTGTCGAACACCGCGCGATCGGCGCGTCGCGCCGACTGCAGGTCCTCTCCCATCAGCCGCCACCACTCGGCGTTCGACTCCTGGTCGTCGAGATAGACCGGGACCTTGAGCCGGTCGGCGGCAGGATCCGAGCCGGGGGCCCCGATGCCAGCGAGCAGCGGCAGGACGTCGCCGAGGAAGACACGCTCTTCGGGACCGAGAACCACCTCGATCCCGTCGGCGACAGTGCGAAAGTGGCTCATTGCTCCAGGGTCGCCCATAGCCCGTGGTTGTGCAGACGGAAACAGTCGAGCTCGGCCTTCTCCCTCGGTCCGTCGGAGACGATCGCCCTTCCTTCGTGGTGGACCTGGAGCATGAGATCCGTCGCCTTCATCTCGTCGTAGCCAAAGAGCTTTCGCAGCACATACACGACATAGGTCATCGTGTTCACCGGATCGTTCCAGACGACGACTTGCCAGGGCTTGTCCAGATCGAGCTTCTCGTCACTGTCGGGGACGATGACCGGTGTCGGTTGTGGGGACATGTGCTCTCGTCGGCGGGCGATGGCCGGGGATGCGGCCGAACCCAACTCTAGGAGGCCCTCAGGCGCGCATTTCGGGTCGTCGCACCCAGCCCGGTCGGGTGGCGCGTTGGTGCTCCCCACCGCTATAGGCGACATCCTTGAGACCGAGTGACACCATGTAGAAGCCGGCGCAGAAAAGTGAGATGGCCGCTGCGCCGGCGATGAGCACGTTCCAGGCGAATACCCCTTGCAGCCCCGAGAAGCCGATCGCCACGAACATGACGGCGCCCCAGTTGCTCAGGTCGTCGGAGTACGCCAGCCACGAGGCGAATCCATGCGCCACCACCGCTCCCACCACCGCCGAGACCATCGTCACCGCGGCCAAAGGGATCATGTGGGGAAGGAGATGACGGCGGGCGAGGTACCAGCCGTTGGCGCCCGACACCCGGGCGGCGTCTATGAAAGGTCGTTCCACGGTGGCCAGCGCGTGAGACCGGAGCACGATGGCCGCCGTGCTGGCACCGGCGAGAATGCCATAAGTGACCCCGAAGCTCAGTGGGGTGAGGAACTCGCCTGCAGTGCCACCCGCCAGGATGATCATGGCCAGCGGCGCCGGGAGGAGCAGGAGCACATCCGATACCCGGGAGAGAGCTCGGTCCACCATTCCCCGAAAGGTCGCTGAGGAGATCGAGAACACCACGGCGACCGCCGCCGAGACTAAGGCGGCGCTGATCCCGACGACGAAGGTCGGCCAGGCCCCGGCCAGGATCATCGAGAAGACATCCCTCCCGAACACGTCGGTGCCCAACCAATGCGAGCCACTGGGCGGCGCAGGCTGGATGGTCATCTCCATCACATCTCCGACGTTGGCGGCTATGTCAGCGATACGGGCGTCGACCAGCGCGACCTGAGACGACGGGTCGGTCACCACCTCGACCACCTCAGCCTGGAACACCGGGGCGTCGTAACCGGTCCTGGGGTCATAGACGTCTCGCTCCCCCTTCCACAACGTGGTCATCAGCAGCGGGTGGATCACCACCATCAGGGCGAACAGGGCGATCACCACGAAACCCAACGTGGCGATCGGATTGCGGAAGAAGACCCGCACCGGGCCATCCCTCGTCTGGCTAGCGCTCATTGGCGTGCCCGAACCGGATCCTGGGATCGAGAGCGGCGTGGATGACATCCAGCACGATGCGGATCGACAGCGTGAGGACACCGACGACCAACAACGCGCCGAGGAGCAGCGGGGTGTCCTGGCTGGAGAGGGCATCGAAGAGGAGGGTGCCCAGGCCGGCCGGAGCGGAGAAGCGCATCAGTGTCGGCGTGATGGGGAGGCCCCCCGACTGCTGAGACTGACCAAAGACCACCTCGAGGATCACGAGCCCGGTGAGGAAGTATGGGATGGCCACGGTGAACCGACTGAGGACCGGGAGCAGAGCCGCCCGGGCCGCGTGCCGGTCGCGCACCTGTCGCTCGGGGAGACCCTTGGCCCGGGCCACCATCACGTAGTCCTCCATCATCACATCGTCCATGGCGGCCTTGGTCACCAACAGGATCTCGCCGAAGGTGAGGAAGACCACGGCCACTACGAGCAGTGACATGGCGCCCGCCAGATCGAACACCAGGTCGGCAATCCCCATCCGACTCCAGATCAACAAGGGAATCCCCACCATCGACACCAAAAACGCCCATCGCGGCACACGTCGCCTCCCCCACCTCCAGACCAGGGTCTCGATCAGCCAAAGGATCAGGGCGGTGACGGCGAAGACGAGAAACGTGCGCCAGAGCACGCCGGCCACGGTCATCTCACCGCCGACCCACGCCGTCTCGTCCAACTCGGCGATCGTCCCGAGCCCGAACCAGCCTGCGTATCTCTGGACACCTTGCTCCATGGCGACGGCGAGAGCGGGCGGGAAAATCGTGAGACAGACGATGGCGACGATCGTGGCCGAGCCGCTGAAGACCGACCCCTCCCGATATCCCGCCGTCCGGCCCAGCCATCCGCCGAGGATGAACGCCACGAGGAGCCCTATCCCCAGCACGACCAGCGTCGGTGCCATCGCATCGCGAACCGCCTCCCAGACCGGGCCCCGCCCGAATGAGTCACCGAGGCTGAGCGTGAAGATCGACTTCAACCAGGTGAGGTATTGGGCGAACAGGGGTTGATCGAGGCCCAACTCGGCCCGCAACGCGGCGGCGGCGTCGGCCGGCATGATCCCCAGCGACGTGACGAAATCACCCGGGATCACTGCGCTCGCCAGGAAGAAGAGCAGGGTGACGAACAGGAACAGAGTCAGGATCCCGGAGAGGACACGGTTGAGGATGTACCCACCCATCAGGGCGATGATGGTGTCAGCGAACGTCTACACACAGTCACGGCAGCTGCCAGATCGACATCCGACCAGGGGATCTGCCCTCTGGGGAAGGGTGCTCCGACACCATCGAACGACTGCACCGGGTCGGGGAAAGAGGGGACGCCTTGGTCCCGAACGCAAACAGCGAAGTCGCCGAGCGTGGCCTGTACGACGGCACGCAGGCCCGGATCGGCACCGAGGTCGAGAGCATCCCCGCCGAGGACGGCTGCGCACTCGTCGAGTGCGTCGAGCACGAGACGGTCGCTGAGGTCCAGCCCGATCATCGCCAGGGCCATTCGGGGCCGCCCCCTCCCATCGAGCCCGATCTCGCCGATGGGCACGCCACGGTCGAGCAGACAGCTTCGGTAGCCCTCCAAGCCGCCACCGGCCGAGGTAGTCGTGGGAACCGTGGTCGTGATCGGGCCATGGGGCTCGGTCGGAGACGGACCGCCCGCGGTGGCGACGCAGCCGGTGAGCGCCAAGGAGATCACTACTTGTGACGAGACCCGCCGAAACCGACCGGCATCCATTCGCTAGGAGTCGATGAGACCGTCGGCCAGGATCATGGCGATGTCTCGCACGAGGACGTCGTCCCGACCGAGCTCTTTGACTCCGTCGTCGAGCATCACGAAGCAGAACGGACAGGCGACGGCGATCTCGTCGGCCTCGGTGGCGAGCGCCTCCTCGGCCCGTTCGATGTTCACCTTCTTGCCGGTCTGCTCTTCCATCCAGAACCGTGCGCCACCGGCCCCACAACACAGGGCACGTGTCCCGTGACGTGGCATCTCGACCACCTCGTTGCCCGACCCGCCCACCACCTGACGCGGCGCCAGGTAGACGTCGTTGTGCCGGCCCAGATAGCAGGCGTCGTGGTAGGCGATCTTCTTCGGCTCACCATTCGCCTTCCGTGGCTCGTCGATCCGCCCTTGAGCGAGAAGCTCGGCCAGGAGCTGACTGTGATGGACCACCTCGTAGTCACCGCCGAACTGGCGATACTCATTGCCCAGCGCGTTGAAGCAGTGGGCGCACTGGGTGATGATCTTCTCGACCCCCAACTCCTCGAATGTCTCGATGTTCTGCAGGGCCAGCTGCTGGAAGACGAACTCGTTCCCGGACCTGCGCGCCGGGTCGCCGTTGCACATCTCCCGCTGGCCGAGGATGGCGAAGTCGATGCCGGCGCGACGCATCAATCGCGCCAGCGAGACCGAAACCGCGGTGTTGCGGTCGTCGAACGACCCGGCGCAACCCACGAACCAGAGATACTCGGCGCGGTCCACGCCATCCTGGCCGAGCACCGGTACCTCGAAGTCGAGCTCCGATGTCCAATCGGCGCGGGCCTGCTGACTCAGGCCCCACGGGTTGGATTGGTTCTCCATGGCGACGAATGCCTTGCCCAACTCGGTGGGGAAATCCGACTCCATGAGGGTCAGGTAGCGGCGCATGTCGAGGATCCGGTCCACGATCTCGATGTCCACCGGGCATATCTCGTCACATGCCCGACAGGTCGTGCAGGCAAAGACCTCCTCGGGGCGGATTCGCTCGAACAGCGAGCCCGCACCCTCGAGGACCGCCGTCGTCGACACCGGGGCGGCCACCCCGGCTAGCGAGGCGGCGACCTCGCCTGACTTCAACACCATCTCCCGCGGGTCGAGAGGCTTGCCTGTGATGTTCGCCGGGCACACCGAGGTGCATCGTCCACACACGGTGCACGCGTCGGTGTCGAAGATCTGCTTCCAGGTGAGGTCGGTGGCGACGCTCACCCCGATCGTCTCGATGTCCTCGGCTTCCATGAGGTTGGGCATGGCCCGCATCGCACCCTTGGGCCTGTCATGTGCCGAGAGGAACAGGTTGGCCGGCGATGTGAACATGTGCCGCAACTTCGTCAGCGGGAGAACCACCAGGAACGCGACGAAAGTCAGCACGTGTGTCACCCACAGGAAGCGAAGCCAGTCGACCGCGTCCGACGCGGCGAAGAGATACGAGAGGGGGTAGCCGACGAACGACCAGACTTCGAAGGCGGGCCGACCCGCGGCCGCTATCCGCGCCGCCTCGACCAAGAGGCCGGTGACTCCGATGAGTGCCAGGACCGTGAGGATGAGAGCGTCCTGGGGCTTCGTCTTCGACTTGAGCCGCCAAGGTCGCAACCCGTAGCGGATCCCGGCTGCGGCGGCCAACCCGCCCAGGAAGACGAGCCCGGCGAGGTCGAGGATCGCCGAATAGCCCAGATAGAAGTTGCCATGGAGGAACTTGAGGTTGGAGGGGAGAAGGTGGTCGATCTCGAGGGTGACCGTGCCCAGGAAGAGGACGATGAACCCGTAGTAGACCATCGAGTGCATCACGCCCGAGCGGCGATCGCGCATCAGTGTCCTCATCGTCAGACCCTCGTAGAGACGGCGGGCTCGCTCTCCCCACCTCCCGGTGCGGCGCTCGGGCTCACCACGCTGCCAGCTTCCCGCCCGCTCGGCGAAGAGGTGGAACATCAGCCAGATGAAGGCGGACAGGCCGATGTAGAACACGAGGACCACCGCGTCGGGGATGTCACCGAACACCTCGCGGCCCACCGCGAAGTCGGGGTGCTCGGGCAGTGTCCCCAGGAGACCCAACATCAGTGTGCCCACGGCGGAGAGCGCCCCCAGGGTCTCCAGCACCAGGGCAGCAGTGGGTCGACGATCACTGGCCATGGCGAGCGAGTGTAGGGGGGCACGCACTGCCGTCGTGTGAATCGGATCGCCTCGTATCGGCCACTCTCTATTCGATCGTCGTCGAATATCTCCTAGACAGACCACTCTCGATCAGACACAATGAGATTCGATGATTATCGAATCTCATTACACCCGTGCATCATGACCGAACGGATCATCCCCAGCGAGCGAGTCCGCGATCTCACCAGCGCCCCGCGCCGAATCCCCATCGAGATCGAGGGGCACGTGTCCCATGACATCCTCTTGACCATCTGGACGGTGTTCAGCGAGAAGGACACCAACAGCGCTCATGACCTGGGTGACGGGTGGATCGAGGGCATCCGCACCGCCACTTCACCCGAGCTCACCTCCGAGCTCCAGCTGCTCGGTGGCCCTCACAATCACGTGTGGCTGGCGATATCCAGCCTCCTCCTCTCCGCCCCCCACCCTCACGACCCCGAGCGCGTGCTCGAGTGGCTGGAGTCGATCGAGGAGAACCGTCTGCGACGATGGATGGTCGGATACACCGCCCACAGCGACGACCAGGCCCTCATCGAACAGGCTGCATCGGGCGACCTCGAGACCGCAGTCGAGCTCCTCGGCGACAAGGCCCGGTCGGCTCCGGAGATGATCGACTACCTGAGATGGCTTCTGGAGACGCCCGACCTGCCAAGACGGTACGCCGACGCCGTGCGGCGATTCCGCACCGAGTCGTTTGCCGAGTTCGAAGACGAATTCGCCGCCTCGATCAGCCGGGCGGCCGCCGCCCGACGTGCCGCACCGACGAGGGCGAGTGCCAAGGAAGTCGTCGAGGAGGTCACATCCGGCATCGACTTCGAGATCCCGCTCGGGATCACGCGTGTCATCCTCGTGCCGTCCGTCGTCACGCGCCCCCTGTCGCTGATCGACGGCGCCCGCGGCTCATTGGTCGTCTACTACGGGATAGCCGACGAGTTCATCGACAGCGACCCCGAGGCACCCCCCTCATGGCTGGTCCGGATGTACAAGGCCCTGAGTGACGAGAAGCGGCTGCGAATCCTGCGCCGGCTGAGCGAGGGCGAGACGTCACTGGACGAGCTGACCGAGATCCTCGGCCTCTCCAAGTCGACCGTGCACCACCACATCAGCCAACTTCGGGCCGCCGGTCTCGTTCGCATCCACGTGCCTGCCGAAGAGGCCAAGGCGAAGCAGAAGTGCTACACGCTGAGAGACCAGTCGCTGGCGGACGCCGCCTCCTTCCTCGATTCGTATCTACGGACCGATCATCTCGAGGAGAGCCATGCTTAGGGACTTCGTGACCACATCCACGGCGATGCATCACGAGTACATGCGTCGTCACGCCAACTCTCCGGAGCCACTGGAGCAGCCCCGTCACGGTCTGCGGAAGACCATCGGTGAGACACTCATCCACCTTGGTGAGCGTCTCGCCCGAGTGGAGCCCCGGCACACCGACAGGGCTGCCTGACTCTCCTCCGAACCAGGGAGCAGCAGTCGCCCCGGACCGTCGTCCCGGGTCTTCCCACTCTTAGGGGGAGATCCGGGTCGACAACCCCTCAACCCTGGAGCTCCACCTCCACCATCGGCGCCGTCTCCACCAAACGGTCCAAGCCAGCCTGCTCCGCGTACCACGATGTCGCCGGCCGGGTGAAGAAGCGCCGGCGTAATTCCTCGTCATCGATGACGACCGCCCTGGCCCCGATGTCGAGCCCGTCGACATGCACGATCACCCGGGGGTCGGCGAGGACGTTGGCCAGCCAATCGCGGCGTCCCGGAGTCCCGGTGACCACAAAGCGCCCGTCGACACGAAACCACCAGATCTCGATGCGGCGCGGCTTCCCGGTGCGTCGTCCGGTCGTCGTCAGCTCGATCGTCTGATGTGAAGCGAGATGGTCGAGGTCGAGGGGCACCCGGCAAACCCCTCAACTCCCTGAGACGAGCGCCTTGGCGAAGAACCACGCGTTCGACGGGCGCTCCGCCAGCCGACGTGTCAGGTACGGGTACCACTGCGACCCGAACGGGAGATAGACCCGGAGCGGGAAGCCCTCGGACACCAGTCGACGTTGCAGGTCGGGTCGCACCCCATACAGCATCTGGAACTCGAAGGGAGCGGTCCGGATGCTCGCCAACTCCCGGGTCTGGTCGATGAGACGCTCGTCGTGGGTGGCGATGGCGGGTTTCGTCGAGGGTGACTCCATGAGCTTGCGCAGCTGGCGGCTGAAGGCGGCATCCACCCCCGACTTCGTCGTGAACGCCACTTCCTCGGGTTCCATGTAGGCACCCTTGCACAGCCTGATGTGGCCACCGAGTGGCATGAGGCGGTCCAGATCGGATGGGGTCCGTCGCAGGTACGACTGCAATGCGATCCCGTAGTTGCCCCTAATGGCCTGGCCCTTCTCGAAGAGCTGCACCGTGGCCTCGGTGTAACGGGAGTCCTCCATGTCGATGGTCACCGTGGAGCCGATCTGAGCGGCGCGGGCGCCGAGACGGTTCACCGCATCGAGGGCCATTTCCTCGTCGATGGCGAGACCGAGCTGGGTTGGCTTTATGGAGATGTTGGCGTCGAGGGCATCGGTTGCGATGCGCTCCAGACCATCCAGGTAGTCGTCCGTTGCCTTCAGCGCCGAGTCGCGGTCGTGGACCTCCTCGCCGAGGAGATCGAGCGAGACCATGAAACCCTCTTCATTGAGACGCTTGGCGGTGGCGATGGCTTCGTCGAGCGTCTCTCCCGCCACGAATCGTCTGGCCAGGGCGCGACCGGGCCGGGTCGAGGTGAACATCTTCTCCACCGGGGCCGCGTTGGTCACGGCGACGGTGGCGCGGGAGAAAAGACTCAGATGTCGCCCCCGAGCTCGCGGGCTCGTATCGCCGCCGCCCGCACCGCGTCCTCCACGATCGCCCGGAATCCCTTCTCCTCGAGGACGTGCATGGCCGCCGCGGTGGTACCTCCGGGCGAGGTCACCTCGTGTCTCAGCCGGGCCGGGCTCATGTCGGTGTCGGTGAGCAGATGACCCGCTCCACGAATCGTCTGGTGGACGAAGCTCTCCGCTACGTCCCGGGGCAAACCCTCGCGCATCGCCGCCTCCGTCAGAGCCTCGGCGAGGAGGAACACGTATGCCGGGCCCGTTCCCGAGACCGCGGTAACCGCATCCATCAGGGTCTCTTCCATGATCCGCACCGACCCGACCGCGCCGAGCAGCTCCCGGGCGACATCGAGATGGGCGGTCCCGGCGTGACTCCCGGGAGCGATCCCGGTGACGCCCTCACGGACCAGTGCCGGGGTGTTGGGCATGGCGCGCACCACCGGAACTGCCCCGAGCTGGGATTCATACGTCGCGGTGGTGACACCGGCAGCGAGCGACACCACGACCTGACTCTCGGAGACGTGACCGGAGATCGTCTTCAAGACCTCGAGGACGTCGCGGGGCTTGACCGCCACCACTACTGCGTCGCGATCGGCTATCGCCACAACCGGGTCGAGGGACACGTCGCAACCGGTCCGATGGGCGAGCTCGTCGGCCCGGTCCACGCGACGGACACACAAGGAGACCTCATCGGGGCCCCATCCGGCGGCGAGGAGGCCGGACACCAGGGCCTCACCCATCGCACCCACGCCAATCACACCGACGGTCGAACGTCTGCTCACAACCGGAGATTCTAAGAGGCGGTGTTACGTTGACTCAATGGACATCAGAGCTGCCGCCCGAGCCCACGACCGGCTGCTCGAGCGGAGACTCGACGAGATCGTCCCCCGGTTGATGCGAGACCACGGATTCGCCGCATGGGTCATCGATGCGCGCGAGTACAACGAGGACCCCGTGGCCGCCACCATGCTCCCCTCGACCTGGCTGAGGACGGCACGGCGGCGGACCATCCTCGTGTTCAAAGACGAGGGCCGAACCCGGGGGGCCATCTCCCGTTACCCAGTCGGCCCCTTCCCCTCGGTCTGGCAATCCGGGTCGGGCCAGGATGAATGGGCGGCTCTCGCCAGGTTCTTGGACTCCACCCGGGGGACGATCGGCATCGACACGTCGACCTCTTTCGCCCTGGCCGATGGGCTCACCTCGAGCGAGCACGGTCATCTGGTCGAGGCCCTGGGAGAGCATCGTCTCGCCGACGCCGAGCCTCTCGCCTTGGGTTGGCTGGAGACACGGCTTCCCGAGGAGGCCGGAAAGATGGCCGCGGCGTGTGCCATCGCACACGGGTTTCTCCGCCGCGCCCTCTCAACAGAGGTGATCGAGCCGGGTGACACCACCACCCAGGACGTCGCCTGGTGGCTGGCCCAGGTCGCACACGACCACGGGCACGCGATCTGGTTCCACCCGGGTGTCACCGTGCAGCGCCGTGGTGACGGCGCGCAGTCCCCGGCGGACGGTCTCTCCGACCGCACCATCGAGAGCGGGGATCTCGTGCACATCGACTTCGGGATCGTCCACAACGGTTATCACACCGACCAGCAGCAACATGGATACGTCCTCTCGAAGGGGGAAACGGAGGCGCCGGCGTCCATGGTCGGGGGCATGGCGCAGGGGAATCGTCTCCAGGACATCCTGAGGGAGGAGATGCGCCCCGGGCGCACCGGCAACGAGGTGCTCGCCGGGTCGCTGGCACGGGGAGGCGCGGAGGGCATCCGGCCGATCATCTACACACACCCGATCGGGCTCCATGGCCACGCCGCCGGCTCGACCATCGGTCTCTGGGACGCCCAGGAAGGGGTGGCGGGGGCAGGTGACTACCCGATAGGGGACAACACCGGTTGGTCGATCGAGCTCGCCGTCGAGATCGCTGTCGGGGAGTGGGACGGCCAGCAGGCGAAGATCATGCTCGAGGAAGACGCCTTCCTCTCCACCGCCGGCGTCGGCTTCCTCGACGGCCGTCAGGAACAGCTCTGGCTC
>JBAPYG010000209.1:0-3345 GCA_049284615.1 Acidimicrobiia bacterium | reverse complement strand
CGTAGGCCCCGGCGTCACGGGCCAGCCGCACGTCGTCGATGTCGGGCCAAGGCAGTATCCCCCCGTACGGGTTCGCCGGATCGGTGGCTGCCACGACCATGAGGCCCGGAGATGACTCCGCCCTGAGCCTATCCACGGCGCCGGGCAGGGCGAACTGGGATCCTCCCAAGCCCTCGACGAAGTATCCGCGACGGATCCTCCCGCTCTCCTCGAGATGACTGAACACCGGGTACAGGGCGCTGAAGCCCCCCGGGAAGCCCTCGGCGAGGACTGTGCGTCGGGTGACGACACCATGTCGGTCGAGGAGGAGCCCGGCCCAGGCGGCGTGTCGCTCGGTCTCGGTGACATCGGGCTGGGTGAGCTGCACCGTCAAGGACCATCGTCCCTGGGCGTGAGCCGCGAAGCGACTCGACAAGGAAGGTCGTCCCGAGCCCTTCGACCTTCGCCTCGTCGTGTACGCCCGCACGGGGGCGAAGGTGTCGTTCGTGATCAGCCCGGCCCAGACCAGCTCCCATAGCTGTTCGAGCCTCGCATCGGGGTCGCCGCCTCCCGTGCCGTCGTAGAGGTCTCGGAAGAAGCTGGCCCCCCGATCGGCTAGGAAGTCGAGGATGGCCTGGCCGCCCACGTCGGGGTCGACGTCGGGGTCGGGTCCGAGCCAGAGCGCCCCGAGACTCTCCCTCGGGTAGAGCGCAACGCGGCCATCCCGGGTGCCGAGACCACCTCGGCCGACCCAGACGAGGTCGCCCGCGAGCATGAGATCGTCGATGCCCCTTCCCGGGTCGGCGACCCGGGCTGCCAGCACATCTCGTTCCAGTGTCGACGCCGGAACCGGGACACCGGTCAGCTTGTGGACGGCGTCGGTCAAGGCATTGCGACCGCGGGGTGGCTCAACGCTCACACCCTGCCATGCCACCTCGAAACGGGCGAGGGCTGCGGCGTCGACAGGCTCGATCTCGGAGCGGAGCACGGCCAGGGATCGCCGTTTGAGACGTTTCAGCACACCGTCGTCCACCCACTCCCGGCCCACCCCGCCGGGTCGGAATGCACCGTGGATCACCCGGGAGGACTGCTCGAGCCGTGTCAGCGCCGTCTCGACGACCCCGACGGGGAGCCCGAGTGCGTCAGCGGCCTCAGACGTCAGGAATGGGCCATGGGTTCGTGCGTAGCGGCCCACGACGTCGCCCAATGGGTCCTCGACCGGTTCCAGGAACACGTGAGGCACACCCGGTGGCGGTGATACGCCGAGCCCGTCGCGCAGCCGCGCCACGTCTTCGATGGCGGCCCAGCGATCGACACCGTTGACCATCACCTCGACGACACGTCTCGACTCCACGAGGTCTTCGAGTGCCGCGGCGACCTCGACGCCGTCGCTGCGCACTTCGATGTCCTCGGTGCCCAGAGGGCCGAGATCACGGAGCAGGTCATGGATGCCGTCGACGCTCCGCACTCGGCGATTGTCGGTGAGACGTTGCAGTTCGAGCTCCACCGTCGCCACAACCTCGGGGTCGATGAGATCTCTCAGCTCTCCCTCGCCGAGGAGCTCGCGCAGTAGCTCGCGGTCGAGGGTCAGGGCGGCCGCCCTTCTCTCGGCGAGGGGGGCGTCGGCTTCGTACATGTAGGCGGCGATGAACGAGAACAGCAATGAGGAGGCGAAAGGGCTCGGCGAGTGTGTTTCGACCGGCACCACGCGGATCTTCCGTGACCTGATGTCAGAGAGGACCTCCTGCAATGCGGGGAGATCGAAGTCGTCCTGGAGGATCTCGCGATACACCTCGAGCAGGATCGGGAAGGAGCCGAACTGTCGGGCGACACCGAGGAGATCGGCAGAGCGGCGTCGCTGCAGCCACAGAGGCGTGCGCTCCCCGGGTCTGCGCCGGGGTAGCAGCAGGGCACGTCCGGCTGCCTCGCGAAAGCGGGCGGCGAACAGGGCCGTGTCCGCCAGGTGCTCGATGAGTAGCGCCTCGACTTCGTCGGGCTCGAGGAGGAGGTCGTCGGCTCCGGGCGGATCGTCCGAATCGGGGAATCGGAACGCGATTCCGTCGTCGGACCAGATGACGTCGACATCGGTCCCAGACACAGATCGGAACCGGTGACGGAGGGCCATCGCCCACGGGGCGTGGATGCGCGCACCCATTGGGGACAGGAGGACGATCCGCCAATCTCCGATCTCGTCCTGGAATCGCTCGACGACGATGGTCTGGTCGGTGGGCAGGACGCCAGTGGCCTCGCGCTCCTCGGCCAGGTATTGCACGAGGTTGTTGGCTGCATGGTCATTGAGCCCGAACCCGGCCCGGAGTCTCTCCGCAGCCTCTTCGGGGTCGAGGGCGACGGTCTCGCGGACGAAACGCCCAACCGCCTTGCCCGTTTCCAGGGGCCGGCCCAGCATGTCTCCGTGCCAGAAGGGCATGCGGGCTGTCGTCTCGCCGGGAGCCGGCACCACTTCGACCTTGTCATGTGTGATCTGGGTGATCCGCCAGGCACTGGACCCGAGCAGGAAAGTGTCTCCCTCTCTCGACTCGTAGACCATCTCCTCGTCGAGCTCACCGACCCTGCTGCCATCGGGGAGGGTGACCCGGTAGAGCCCGCGGTCGGGGATCGTTCCCGGGTTGGTCACTGCCAGCTGTCGTGCCCCCGGTCTGGGTGTGACTTCTCCGGTGGAACGATCCCATGTGATCCTGGGCCGCAGCTCGGCGAAGAGGTCTGACGGGTACCGACCCGAGAGCATGTCCAGCGTCTCATCGAACACGGCACGGCTCAGCTCCGAGTAAGGGGCGGCGCGACGGGTGATCTCGAACAGCCGATCGGCCGTTGTGTCCCCGGAGACGGTCTGGGCGACCAACTGCTGGCTGAGGACGTCGATGGGATTGGATGGCATCTTGGTCGACTCCACCACGCGGTGGGTCATCTGCTCGGCGACGACCGTGGCCACCAGGAGATCGCCCCGGTATTTCGGAAAGACCTTGGCCCGGGAAGTCCCTCCGACGTGATGCCCCGAGCGACCCACTCGTTGCAGGCCCGACGCCACGGAGGTAGGCGCCTCGATCTGGATGACCAGATCGACGGCCCCCATGTCTATGCCCAACTCGAGGGAGGAAGTGGCGACGACTGCCCGCAGGTCGCCACGCTTCAGTGCCTCTTCTATCTCGAGACGCTGTTCGCGAGCGACGGAACCGTGGTGAGCCCGGGCGATCTCCTCGCCTGCCAGGTTGTTGATCTCGGAGCAGATCCGCTCGGCGAGACGACGTGAGTTGGCGAAGACGATCGTCGAGTTGTGACGATTGATCTCGGCCACGAGCTCGGGGTAGACCGCAGGCCAGATCGAACGGGTGGTGGGCGAGTCGGGCT
>JBAPYG010000208.1:0-2502 GCA_049284615.1 Acidimicrobiia bacterium | reverse complement strand
CGAGAGTGGTGGCCGCCTTTACCCACAACCCGGGGTTGCGGTAGTGGACACCGCCCACCATCAACCCGAGACGAGCCCGCTCGGTATGGGCAGCCACGAACCCCAGAGCGGTCCAACCCTCCAACATGGGTTCGGTTTCCGAGCCCGGCGAGCCGATCTGCCAGAAGTGGTCCATCACCCAGATCGAGTCGAACCCGGCCTCGTCGGCGGAGCTCACCACCCGGGCCAATGTTGGGCCAATCCCCTCGGGACCGCCTGGCCAGGTGAACGAGTAGACCTGGAGTCCGAACCTCATCGCACCACCTTGATGTTGAACATCGGGTTCTGGGTAGCTCCCATGATCCGAAGCCAGAGCGGCAGGTACATCTCGGTGCCTCGGGCAGTGGTGATGTCCCCCAGGTCGACGATGTCCGACCAGCCCAACGATTCGAGCAGTCCAGTGACCTGGTTCTTGGCGTCGGCGTCGTCACCGGAGATGAACACGGTGTGGTCGCCACCGGCGAGCTGCTTGGGATCCACCATCAGGTAGGCGTTCATCGTGTTCAACGTCTTCACCACCCTGACGTCCGGAAAACGGCGTTGAATCTGCTCACCCAGGGAGTCAGTATTGGAAGCGAACAACGACGGCGGCATCCCTTGAGAGAAGTCGAGCGGGTTGGCTAAATCGATCAGCACCTTGCCGGCCAGATTCTCCTCCCCTGCCCCTTCCAGGGCTTTCATGGATCCGGCTCCGTTGGTGGCATTCACGATGAGCTCAGCATCAGCGGTGGCTTCGGTCAGCGTGGCGATAGAGACATCGGAATGTTGTGACACCCATACCGCGAACGGTGGGTTACCGAAGTTGTCGGGATCGGTCCGAGCCATGGTTTCCTCAGGATCCCTGGTTCCCACCGTCACCTGGTGGTCCAGCTCATCGAGCTTCGCCGCCACCGTCTGACCCACCGGCCCGGTACCCAACACTGCAATCTTCATACCTTTCACCTTTCGATGAGACAGATCTGTCTATGTGACTGGCAAGGTACAGACAAGTCTGTATCATGTCAACCCAATGACCACCACCACAGAACCATCGGTCCGTGACCGGATCCTGAAAACAGCGCAAAGACTGTTCTACCGGGACGGGTTCCGGGCAGTGGGGGTCGACACCATCATCGCCGAGGCCGGAGTGGCCAAGATGAGCCTCTACCGCCACTTCCCCTCCAAGGACGACCTCATCGTCGCCTACCTCGAGGAGTCCAACCGTCAGTACTGGGAGTGGCTCGACGGAGCCGTAGATGAGCTCGACGATCCGGAGCAGAAGCTGCTGGGGATGTTCGAGGCGATCGAGAAGCTGGCCACCAGCCCGGAATGTCTCGGTTGTACCTTCCAGGGCACCGCCGCCGAGTTCCCCGACAAGGACCACCCTGGGCACCAGGTGGCCCTCGCCCACAAGAAGCGGGTGCGGGACCGATTCGCTCAACTGGCTCGAGAGGCCGGTCTCCGCGACCCCGACGAACTGGGCAACCAACTTCTGCTGCTGATGGACGGAGCCTGGGTCGCCGCCCGCATGTACGGACCCGACAGCCCGGCGACAGGCTTGACCGACGCCGCCCGCGCCCTGCTCAGCTCCGATCGGTAGCCACGAATACGTCGCGACGCCTCGGAACGGAAGCGGATCGGATCAAAGGGGTCGACCTTCGGCGATACTCGGCTGTAAGAGTGCGTAGGCGAGCCAGGCAAGGCATATTGGTTTCCAAGGGAGAATGAGCAGAATTCACGAGTATCGGGAGGTTCTGGCCGGTTTGGACAACTGGATTCCTTACCTGGCCGCCAACAGCGGACTCCCCGGGCCCCGGGCCAACCTCTCCCTGGTGGCCGCCTGTGGCGAGGAGGCTGACTTGTCGCGCGCCCTTGAGCTGGTGGCGACCGACGACGAGTTCATCTCCGTCTGCGGGTTGGTGGCTCTGGGCCGGCATCTGGGCGGTGGCGACCGGGAGCACCTGGAGACGCTGCACCGGTATGCAGCCGACCAGCGCTGGCGACCTCGGGAGGGAGTCGCGATGGCCCTACAGCGAGCCGCCGACGATGACCCCGAGACCGCCTTCGCGGTGGCCGAAGCGTGGGCCGGCGACGAAGATCCTCTAGTGCGCCGTGCGGCGATGGCGGCGGTTTGTGAGCCCCGCCTCCTGAAGGACCAGGCGTTCGCCGGGCGAGCACTGCAACTTCTCGATCGGGTCACAACCGACTTCACCACCATGAGCCGCGAAGAGAGGCGGACCCCAGGGATGAGGACGCTTCGTCAGGCGCTGGGCTATGGGTGGAGCGTCGCTATTGCCGTTGCCCCCGAGGAAGGGATGGCCCGGTTCCGGCGGTGGGAAGCCGTGGACGACCCCGATGTGCGATGGATCGTCAAGGAGAACCGAAAGAAGGCCGGGATCCAACCCTTCTTGGACGACTCCCGTTGACCCTGCCGACAGGGGCATTCTCTTCGTCGTGTTCGCCGTCATTTGGGTCACCTTCGGC
>JBAPYG010000207.1:0-1785 GCA_049284615.1 Acidimicrobiia bacterium | reverse complement strand
ACGCTCTCCACGTAGTCGAGGCGTTTGACGCGCACATCCACCAGCTCGATCCCATACTGGGGGATAATCTTGCGGGCCTGGGCCAGGATGGTACGGGTAATTTCCTCCCGTCCGCGGATGACCTGCTTCTTGAGTACCTCCTCCCGCTCCGCCGGGACTTCCTCTAGCCTTTCCTTGGGGACTTCCCACGAGGCACTGCGGACGAGTTCGACGAGCTCGCTGCTCGATACCTGGTCCCGTACCACCGAGTCAATGATGTCGTTCAGGCGCGACTGCGCCCCTGATTCCGTGGCCACGCTCTCCAGAAACGTCTTCGCATCGGTGATGCGCCAGCGCGCCGTGGTGTCGACCCAGATGAACTCCCGCCCTTTGGTGGGAATCTGATTTGGGTCCCCATCCCAGATGAGGAGGCGCTTCTCGAACCGTCGAACCTCTTGCACAAAGGGCAGCTTGAAGTGCAGCCCCGCCTTGACTACCGTCTCCCCCACGGGCCGGCCAAACTGCACGATGATCGCTTGCTGGCCCTCCTCCAAGGTGTAGAACGTACCAAAGAACACGAAAATGATGGCCAACGCGCCAACGATGATCGATACTTGCACTCTAGTTCTCACGACTACCTCCCTTCCGCTAACGGCTTCGCCCCAGACTCCACAGGAAGCCAGGGCACCAGGGCCTTCTGGTCGCTGTCCACAATATAGAGCCCCTTCATCTCCGACAGAAAGCCACCCATGGCTTCCAGGTACAGGCGCCGCCGCGTGACCTCCGGAGCCCCTTGATACTCGTCCAGGATGGCCTGAAAACGGGTAGCCTCTCCATTGGCCCGGTTGACGCGCTCGATGGCGTAGCCTTCGGCCTCGCTAATGCTCTGCGCGGCCACCCCGCGAGCTTTGGGAATTTCCCGGCGGGCTTGCTCTTCCGCCTGATTGATCGTCCGTTCCCGATCCTGACGTGACTCGTTCACCTCATTGAACGCCGGCTTCACGGTATCCGGGGGAGTCACATCCTGGAGTTCTACGGTCACCAAGCGCACCCCGGTCTCATAGGCCGTCAAGACCTTCTGAATCTCCTCTTTCGCCTCGCTGGAGACCGCCACCCGGCCGACGGTGAGCACGTCGCTGCCGAGCCGGTTCCCGACCACCCGGCGCATGACTGCCTCGGTGATGTCGCGCACCGTCTTCGGCGTGTCCCGCACCTGGAAGAGGTAGCGGATCGGGTCTTCGATGCGGTACTGGATGACCCACTGGACATCGATGACATTGAGGTCCCCGGTGAGCATAAGGGACTCGTTCTTATAGGCCTGATTCCCTGTATACTGCGTCCGCCGGCCGGGGACACTAGCCAACGTCCGGAAACCGAATTCCTCTTTGAGCACGCGAGCCGTGGGCACCCGACTGACCGTTTCGATCCCATAAGGCCACTTGAAATGCAGGCCCGGGTCGGCACTGCGCACGACTTTTCCAAAGCGCTGCACGATCCCTGTCTCTTCCGGCTGGACCGTGAACCAGCTTGACCAGAAGAAGAACAGCGCCACGAAGAAGGCGACAATCAGGCCGATTCTATACCGCGGCCATTGCTGCCAAGCCTGCGTAAGGATGTCCTGCAACTCCGAATAGGGCTGCTGTCGTTGAGGGGGAATATCTTGATCTGGCATACCTACCTCCTGCCGCGACAAGAGAAGTCGCGGCATGGTTGACGCATCCGTTCGCCGATGTCACCATGCTGTGCGTTTTCAGACATGGTGGTCGTTGTGCTGTGCAACACATCTGCACGTCCCATGAGCTTCCC
>JBAPYG010000206.1:0-2298 GCA_049284615.1 Acidimicrobiia bacterium | reverse complement strand
ACTCACCGTGGTGCATGCTACTGGCAGATACATCGAACAGGTCCAAGATCATCGATCGACCCGTCATCGGTCGATTGCCCACCTCTCCCAGGGATCGACGGTTGGCCTGGGTCGGTGGCCAGGGTTGTCAAACGGGTGCCCGGCCCTACATTGGCCGACGCATGACTCTTCCCAAGATCTCGGTCGTCACGCCTTCGCTCAACCAGGCTCGGTTTCTCGAAGAGACGATCGAGAGCATCCATGGTCAGGGCTATCCGAATCTGGAGCACATCGTCATCGACGGCGGCTCCGAGGACGGGACCGTCGACATCCTCGCCCGCAACGACAGCCGAATCGCCCATTGGGTCTCCGAACCCGACGCCGGTCAGACCGATGCCCTCGCCAAGGGCTTCTCGTGGGCCACGGGTGACATCCTGTGCTGGCTCAACTCGGACGACTTGTTTTCACCCACGACACTTCGCGAAGTCGCCGAGTTCTTCGCAGCCGATCGAGACACTCGATTCGTCTACGGCGACTCGCAGTGGATCGATATCGAGGGCAACTTCATCAAACCGAAGCGTGAGCATCGTTGGAACCGCTTCGTCTGGCTCAACGACCACAACTACATACCTCAGCCGTCCACCTTCTGGACATCGGGTCTGTTCGAGGAGGTTGGTGGCCTCGACACGTCTTTCGACCTCGCGATGGACGCCGATCTGTGGATCCGCTTCTCCGAGGTGACCAGGCCTCGCCACAGTGGCCGTGTCTGGTCGAGCATGCGCTTCTATGCGGAGCAGAAGAACACGCGAATGCGGGAGCGAAGCATCCAGGAGATGCAGGTCATCAGGGACCGCTACCAAGAGGGGTCGTCGCGTCTCGCCGGCTCGGTGCGTCGCATCGGAGCCAGGCCCCTCCGCATCACGTTGAAGGCCCTCGAGGGTGGCTACGGGGGTGGCGAGTTGAGGCGTCACCTTCCCCACCTGTTGGGGAGAGGATCCTGGGAGACGAGCGTTGCCGAGTCGCCGGAGGACCAGTCCTCGTGATTGCACCGACGTTCGTTGTCGCCAGGGCCAGATGAACCGGGTGATGCGGGCCACCTGGCTCAGCCGAAGGCGTCTGCTCCTCCCGGCGTCGGGGAGGCTCCCGGGCGGTATCTGGATGCATGGGGCCTGTCGCCCACTTCCCGTCCTCGCCAATACGATCGCCGGCCATCTGAGCAGACTCTCGGTTCGGCTCGTGCCGGCCGGCGCCGCTGAGGTTGCGCTCCCCTTCGACGAGTCAGAGCTGGGCGAGATCCTTGCTCGCGTGCCTCAGCTCGAGATGGAGCGGCCCTGGGTGGTCATGCGGCCCACTGATGCGCGCAGGTCGCGGGTGATGATCCTCGGTCTCGACGAACGCCGCCGTCCCCTCGTGTTCGTCAAGGCGACGCTCGACCGGCCGAACCAGCTGGCGCTCGACGTGCTGGAGCGCTGCAAGGAGGTCGTGCCGGGATTCGTGGTCCCCAGGATCGAGGCGGTGTTCCAGACCGGTCGGTGGTGGCTCACGGTGGAGGAGCCGCTTCCGCAACTGGCACATCGCCCGGCGCGTCTCCGGGCGGACGAAACACATCGGCTGGTCGAGACCATCCATGGCTATTCATCGGACGGGCCGCTGGTGCTGGCTCACGGTGATCTCGGGCCCTGGAACCTGCGGCGGTTCTCCGACGGCCGTCTCGCCGTCATCGATTGGGAGTACGCACACCACGCTCCGGTCGCATGCGACGAGATCTGGTTCGCGGTCACCCGTCGTCTTGCCACGACTCGACAAGACGGCCATCAGGCGGGCGCCGCAGCGCGGTCCGAGCTCGCCGGGCTGTATGCCGACGAGGACATCGCCGAGGCGGTGGCATTCATCGTGGCCGGCAGGTCAGGCCCCGAGCCCGACGAGGTTCGAGACGATGTCGAGAGGAGCCAATCACTGCTCGACTTCGAAGACCGGCTGTCCGCGGCCCTGACGGCCCTGGCCGGGTGACCGTTCGCCGTCTCAGCGATCGAGAGCACCCAGTATCTGGTCGACGACTTGGCTCACCGGTCGCTCGGTGTCGACGCGTATCAGCTGTGGGATGGGGAGGGTGGCCCATGCCTCGACTTCCTGAGCGGCTTCGTCGACACTCAGCTCCCGTTTTCGCCCATGGATCACGCTGGGATCGGCGATCAGGGCAATGACCGCGTCCGGCTGTGGCATCAGGCGCACGATGGCCCGACATGCTGGTTTGCCCAGCGAGACCCCGAGCTTGGCCGGTTTGACGAGATAGCCGTAGGCCCAACGATCGGCGACCAC
>JBAPYG010000205.1:0-9880 GCA_049284615.1 Acidimicrobiia bacterium | reverse complement strand
TCGAGGACGACATCAACCAAGAGGCGTATCTGCTCTATGCCGATCCGACATCGACGACCTCCGAGGTGCTCCAGGTGGGCCCCGCCGCCCTGGAGGGGACCGATGTCGACGAGGCACTCCCTATCTTCGATACCAACTCCGGGGTCTGGGCCGTCTCGCTCGACCTCACCTCCGAAGGGGGCACCAAGTTCGCACAACTGACCGCCGACGCCGCCTCTTACCCACTCGGCGACCCGCGGCGGCAGATCGCCATCGTCCTCGACGGCGAAGTCGTGTCCGCACCTGGGGTGAACCCCGACGTGAGCCCGGATACGGGTATCAGCGGGGGCAGGGCACTGATAACGATCGGCGCGAGCGAGGACGCCCAGCAGGAGGCCCAAGATCTCGCCCTCACCCTGCGCTACGGCTCGCTACCCGTCGCCTTCGAGGTCTCCGCCGTGCAGAAGGTCTCGGCCACCCTCGGCACCGACTCCCTCGAGGCCGGCATCATCGCCGGCCTGTTGGGCCTGATTCTCGTGGCGATAATCCTGCTCTTCTTGTACCGATCTCTCGGGCTCATCGCCATCGTCGGGCTCACGGTGTTCGCATCGCTGCTTCTAGCCCTTTTCGGCTTGCTCGGCGAGATCCAGGGTCTGACCCTGACCCTCGCCGGCGTGACAGGGATCATCGTGTCGGTTGGGATCACCGCGGACAGCTATATCGTCTACTTCGAACGCATCAAGGAGAAGATCCGTGAGGGGCTGTCGGTCGAAGACGCCGCCGATGAGGGCTTCGCCCTCGCGTACCGGACGATCTTGACGGCCGATACGGTGTCGCTCCTCGCCGCCATCCTCCTCTGGTTCCTCGCCGTGGGTGCCGTGAAGGGCTTTGCCATCGCTCTCGGACTGGCCACCGTGCTCGACATCATCATCGCCCGGGCCTACACGAGGCGTGCCGTCGCGCTGATGGCTCCGACCCGACTCGGCTCGGGTGGGAAGTTCAGCATGGAGGGGGCGGCACAGTGAGTGTCATGAGAAAGCTCAACCGTGGCGAGACCACGATCGACTTCGTCGGTCACCGGAGACGCTGGTTCACGATCTCCGCCATTGCGCTGCTCATCGCCCTCGCCAGCCTCGGAATCAGTCAGCTCAACCTGGGCATCGAGTTCGTCGGTGGGCTGGGAATGCAATCACCCAACCCGGCCGGGGCGGACGTTGCCGAGATGCGGTCCGCGCTGGAGAGCGTCGGCATCAACGACGCCACCATCCAGCTCGTCGACGACGGCGAGTCGGTGCGGATCACCACACGCGAGCTCGACAGCGCCGCCGAGAACGCCGCCATCGATGTGATCGCCGAGACAACCGGCGCCGACCGCAACGAGATCTCGATCGAGGCAGTCGGGCCATCGTTTGGCGCCCTGGTGGCACGTCGGGCGTTGATCGCCCTCGGGGTGTTCCTCGGAGCGGTGATCCTCTTCATCAGCTGGCGACTCGAGTTCAAGATGGCAGCAGCCGGGATCGCCGCGCTGTTCCACGATCTCATCATCACCGTGGGCATATACGCCCTCACCGGGTTCCCGGTCACCCCGGCCACGGTGGTGGCGGTGTTGGTCGTGCTCGGGTACTCCCTCTACGACACAGTCGTCGTCTTCGACAAGGTCGAAGAGCTCGTGGAGATCGAAGATCAGAAGACCTACCCCGAGATCGTCAACCAGGCGATGAACTCGGTACTGGCGCGCTCACTGGCCACATCGCTCACGTCGCTGTTGCCCGTGGGAAGCATCCTGTTCGTCGGTTCGTTCATCCTCGGCGCACCGACCCTTCGCGACTTCGCCCTCGCCCTCTTCGTCGGTATCGCGGCCGGGACATATTCGTCCATTTTCATCGCGGCACCCCTGCTCTCCATATGGAAAGAACGCGAACCGGAGTGGATAGAACGCGCCGAGTGGGTGGAGCGGCGGTCGAAGTCGGGAAGACGCTGAGCTGGGCCGTAGACTCATCCCGTGAACCAACTCGAGAAGCTGATCCGCAACATCCCCGATTTCCCCGAGCCTGGTGTCGTGTTCAAGGACATAACCCCGGTCCTTGGCGATCCCGAGGCCTTCTCCGCACTCATCGACGCAATGGGCTCCCCGTTCGCCGACCAGGGGATCACCAAAGTGGCGGGGATCGAGGCGCGCGGCTTCACGGTGGCAACTCCGGTGGCCGATCGAATCGGCGCCGGCTTCGTCCCACTGCGCAAGCCGGGCAAACTGCCCTTCGACACGGTCCGCGAGGAGTATCAGCTCGAATACGGCACCGATGCCCTCGAGATCCACACCGACGCCGTGTCGGAAGGGGAGAAGGTCTTGCTGGTAGATGATGTGATCGCCACCGGTGGCACTGCCGCTGCCGCCATCCGCCTGCTCCGCCGGGTGGGGGCCGATGTGGTCGCCTTCTCCGTGTTCATCGAGCTGGCATTCCTGAACGGCGCAACGAAACTCGACGGTGTCGCCCTCCATGCCCTCCTCCGCTACGACTGACCAGGTGACGTCGGCCACGCTGGCCGACGTGCTCGACGCCTTCCAGGCCCACTATCCCGACGGCGACGTGGACCTCCTGCGCCGGGCTCACGACACCTCGGCCAAGGCGCACGAAGGTCAGATCCGCAAAACCGGCGACTCCTATATCACCCACCCGACGACCGTGGCGTACATGTTGGCTCAATACGGGCTCGACGTGGACACCATCGCCGCGGCGTTCCTGCATGACACGGTGGAGGACACCCCGCTCACCCTCGCCGTCGTCGAGCAGGAGTTCGGGACGGACATCGCGTCCCTCATCGATGGGGTGACCAAGCTCGACCGGGTCAGGTACTCGAACCGGGAGCAGGCGCAGGCCGCAAGCATCAGGAAAATGGTCGTGGCCATGGCCCGCGATGTCAGGGTCCTCATCATCAAGCTCTTCGACCGTCTCCACAACATGCGCACGGTGTACGCGCTCCGCGAGGAGAAGCAGATCAGGGTGGCCCGTGAGACGCTGGACGTGTATGCGCCGCTCGCCCATCGTCTCGGTGTCCAGGAGATCAAGCACGAGTTCGAGGACCGCTGCTTCGCCATCCTCTATCCCGGGCCGAATGCGGAGATCCAGGCCAAGCTGGCCGAAGCCGCGCCGGAGCGGGAGGCCTTCATCGAGAAGATGACCGCGGAGATCGGAGGCATGCTCGCCGATGCCGGGATCGACGCCGAAGTCACGGGACGCCCCAAGCACCAGTTCTCGATCTATCGGAAGATGCTCGAACAGAACCGGACCTTCGAAGACATCCACGACCTGATCGGCATCCGGATCATCACCCAGTCGACCCGGGACTGTTATGCCGCACTGGGCCTCGTGCACAGCCATTGGGTGCCGGTCACGGGCCGATTCAAGGACTACGTGGCCATGCCCAAGATCAACCTCTACCAATCGCTACACACCACGATCATCGGGCCGGATGGCAAGCCACTCGAAGTGCAGATACGAACCGAGGAGATGCACCGGCGCGCCGAGTCCGGGATCGCCGCCCACTGGCGGTACAAGGAAGGGGACATCGACGCCACCCCGCTCATCGACTTCGACCTCTTCGACGAGGACCCGGAGGAGTTCCTCGCCGACCTGAAGATGGACCTCTACATGGACGAGGTCTTCGTCCTCACCCCCGGTGGGGATGTCAAGGAGCTCCCATCGGGCTCGACGCCGGTGGATTTCGCCTATGCGGTGCACACAGAGGTCGGGCATAGATGTGTGGGAGCGAAGGTCAACGGCCGACTCGTGCCGTTGTCGACGAAGCTCGACTCCGGGGACATCGTCGAGATCATCACGTCCAACTCACCCGATGCCGCGCCTTCACGGGACTGGCTCAAGTTCGCCCGGACCGGTAAGGCCAAGAACAAGATCAAGCACTGGTTCCAGAGGGAACGCCGGGACCACGCGGTGTCCGAAGGCAAGGACCAGATCCAGGCAATGCTCAGGAGGGAGGCGCCGGAGCTCACGCCGGCCCAGCAGGCAGAGCACCTCGTTGCGATCGCAGGAGAGTTGGGCCAACGAGACCTCGAAGGGCTCCAGGTCGCAGTGGGGGAGGGAAACGTCTCGCTCGACTCGATCATCGTTCGCCTCCACCGTCGTCTGGAGCCGGTCACCGGGGACGATCTCTTCCAACCCACCCGACGCCGTCGCCCATCGGAGTCTGCACATGTCGTCGTCGAGGGTCAGGACGACATGCTCGTGTCGCTGGCCCAATGCTGTGCCCCAGTGCCCGGTGACCCCATCGTGGGTTATGTCACGGTGGGGCGCGGCGTCTCGGTGCATCGCGCAGACTGCACCAACGTGGCGTCACTGTCGGCGCGGAGAGAGCGCTCGGTGGACGTCAGCTGGCCCACCGACGCTGCCGGGGCGTTCATCGTCTGGATCCAGGTGGAGGCGCTGGACAGGGCGCGTCTGCTGCGGGACGTGACGGCGGTGGTCTCGGACACCGGGGGTAACATCACGGCGTCGTCGACGAACACGGGCGAGGACCGGGTGGCCGTCCTCAAATACGAGGTCGAGCTGTCGGACCCCAGCCAGCTTCCCCGACTCTTGACCGACATCAGAGGTGTCGACGGGGTGTACACGGCGTTCCGGCTCGCCAACGATCCGGCCGGGTCTTGATGAGGATCGAGAGGATCCCGGCGTGGGTCGCAGCCACCAATGCCTATGTCGTGGTCGCTGACGGAGATGAGGCCATCGTGGTCGACGCACCACCCGAGCCCGATCTCATCGGAGAGCACATCGCGGCAATGGGCGTCGCCATAGTGGGCATCGTGCTCACCCATGGTCACATCGACCACACCGGGGGAGCAGGAGAGCTCGCCACCCGGACCGGCGCCGTCAGCTATGTCCACCCCGATGACGACTTCCTGACCCTGCACCCCAAGGAACAGTTGAGGGCGATGTTCGGGACGACGCCGCCGGGGTCGTATGAGGTACCGGAGACGATCGAGGCTTTGAAGCACGGACAGATACTCGAGCTCGCCGGGATCGCACTCCAGGTGCGACACACTCCCGGGCACACCCCGGGCCACTGCTGTCTCTATTGGGAGGACGAGGGCATCGTGTTCACCGGCGATCAGCTGTTCGCCGGGTCGATCGGTCGTTTCGACTTGCCCGGGGGCGACGGCCCGACCCTGTTCCGATCGATGCGTGAGCAGGTGATGACCCTCGCCGACGACGTGGACGTTCTTCCCGGTCACGGAGCGGAGACGACCATCGGGCGGGAGCGGAAGACCAACCCGTTTCGGGGGGAGTGGGCTGTCAGGCCCTAACCATCTGCGCTCTCGACACACCATTGCGAGATGGCGGCTCCGTCGAGATCCATCCAATCGGTGACACCGTAGACAACGGGCTCGAGCGACGATGGGCCGGAGCGCCCCACGGCCGCGGTGTTGACGGGGACGGGGCTGAGGACGTATTCGCCTTCACCGTTGTATCCCGGCAGCGCCCAAGTGGCGATCTCGCCGTCGTGGTCGCCTCCCTGGAGCCGGGCCGAGAGGAAATACCAGGATTCGAGCTCGGCGTTACGCGACAGGACCATCTGGTAGTTCGTCGCCCCCACTCCCTCGGGAAGACGACCCGGAGGCCAGTCGTCCCTGAGAAAGCCGGCCTCCTCACAGACCGACTCCACCACCAGTTGGGCGTCCTGCACCCGACCGGCGAAAGGCACGAAAGCCTGTCGATTCGCGAACGTGTCGAAGACATACACGAGGCTGTTGCCCGTGTCGCTCTCTCCCGGCGCCAACAGATACCGGCCCGTGTCGTCCCAACTGATGTCCCAGAGCCGCGCCCCGACCTGGATCGAATTCAGCCGATACCCGTCGACCGTCCATCGGTCGATTCCGTACCAGCCGCTCTCGGACATGGTGAGGAACGCCAGTTGTCCCGGGTCGTGAGGAGACCAGGCAACGAGCCCATACTCGCCTGTCGCGTGCTCGGGGGCCCAGCCGAGCGGATCCGATGTGGAGAGATCCGGTGGAGACATCGAGAATCGGATGCTGCCGTCGGCGAGACGATCGAATATGAGCACCGACGCGTCCGGGCCGACCTCGGCACCTGTCCCGGCGACACGGCCGATCTCCGTCCCCGAGAGATCCAACCGGACCACCTCGTGACCGTCGACGAGGAGGAACCCCAGATCGTCGTACCCAACCAGGACACCCGGGGCATCATGGAGACACGTCAGGTCCGAAGCCACCGATGCCTCGTCGTCGAGGTCGGCACGACACACCCCGCGACCCAGCTCGGTCCAGGCGAGGGCGGCCGGGCGGGTCGAGTGCCAGCGAAACGCCGTCGCCCCGGTCGCCAATGGCTGCCATCGACCGATTCGTCCGGTGTAGAGAGCCTCACCCTCGGTCGCCGATTCACCGAGAAACGCCAGGCGCAGCCCGGAGACGTCGAAGTCGAGAAACGGACCGCTATTCATCGGGATGTCGCGTGCGGTCTGTTCGGATCCGGAGGGCCAGCTGAGCAGGCGAAGGCCCGTCTCTCCGGTGACGGCGGTCACGAGGTCGCCGTCGACCTCGGGGAGGAGGTCCACGAGATGGGGGCCTCCGGGAGTCGTGGGTGTGCTCGATGGGAGACTCGTGGTGGTGCTGGTCGGGTCGCCGACCACGATCGGGAGGGTGGTGGTGGCCGGCACGGCATCTGGCCGTGACGCGAGGATGAGCACCACCAGCGCACCGAGACCGACGACGAGAGCTGACAACGCCCGGCCCCGAACCGGCCGTGGGGAGTCGGGGCCAGAACCTGCGCCGCCGGGGGTGACCATGTCGTCCCCACGCTACGAGAAAGAGACGTCTTCGGAGCCAGATGCCACCGCAGGCCACCTCTATCGACATGTGATCCGCCCGGGTCACCGGTAACCTGCGCCCCAACCCATGACCTTTCAGCCCCCCAAAGGCACCGATGACATCATCGCGCCCGCATCGCAGGCGTGGCGTGAGGCGCTGCGCACATGGGAGGAGATGTCGGGGCGATACGGCTACCCCCTGGTGAGTGTCCCCGTCTTCGAGGCGACCGATCTCTTCGAACGTGGGGTCGGCGACACGACGGAGGTGGTGACGAAACAGATGTACACCTTCAACGACCGGGGGGAACGGTCGGTGACGTTGCGGCCCGAAGGGACCGCCGGCGTGGTGCGCGCCTATTTGAACTCCGGGCATCAGGGTGTGTGGAAGGGGGCCTATTCGGGGCCGTTCTTCCGCTACGAGCGACCCCAGGCCGGCCGACGCCGTCAGTTCTGGCAGGTGGGGGTCGAATACCTCGACACCGCCAGCCCCATCGCAGACGCCGAAGTCATCGAATTGGGCTATCGCTTCATATCTTCCCTGGGGCTCGAGGTCGAGCTACTGATGAATTCGATCGGGGACGCCACGTGCCGACCTGCGTACGTCGCTGCTCTTCGCGAGTACCTGCGGCGTCGCCAGGGGGAGCTCAGCGCCGACTCGGTCGCCCTCATCGACCGAAATCCACTTCGGGTCCTCGACTCCAAGGTCGACCGGCCCCGACTCGAGGATCCACCCCGCACGGTGGATCACCTGTGTGACGACTGTCGCGAGCACTACCAATCGGTCCGGATGAGCCTGGAGGGCATCGGCGTCCCCTTCACGGAGGACACGAATCTGGTCCGTGGCCTCGACTACTACACACGCACCGCCTTCGAGTACATCGCCACCGGTCTCGACGCCGCCCAGAATGCGGTGGGCGGAGGTGGACGGTATGACGGGCTGGCGGAGGCCTTGGGAGGCCGCTCCACCCCCGGTGTCGGATTTGCGTTGGGCATCGACCGGATCATGCTGGCCCTGGGAGAGCCCGAAGTCCCCCATCTCGACGCCTACCTGGTGTCCGAGACCGGTCCCTTGGAGGCACTGGAAGTGGCCTCGAGGCTCCGGGCCGAAGGGGTTCGCCTCGACATGGACCCAGATGGCCGATCGGTGAAGGCGCAGTTTCGCGCGGCGAGGCGTCTCGCCGTCCCCGTCATCCTGGTATGGAGGGGTGAAGGCGAGCCTGTCGACATACAGACGGAGCACGGCCGCGAAGAGCGGCCACTCCAGGAGGTTGCGAATTGGTTCAAGGGATGAGATCCCATGGCGCCGGCACCGTTGGCATCGATGATGTCGACGTCGTCGTGACGGTGGCCGGCTGGGTCCAGAAACGACGGGATCACGGCGGGATCGCCTTCTTCGACGTGCGCGACGCGACGGGTGTCATCCAGGTAGTCGCCGACCCCGCCGAGCACCCCGTCGTCGATGACCTCAAGATGGAGTATTGCGTGAGCGTGTCCGGCACGGTTCGCCGCCGCCCGGAGGGAACAGAGAACGATGACCTCCCCACCGGGAAGGTCGAGATCGGCGCAGAGGAAGTAGTCGTGCTCTCGGCGGCCAAGACCCTCCCGTTCATGATCGACGACCGTGTCGACGTGGATGAGCGGGTGCGGCTCCAGCACCGTTACCTCGACCTCCGCAGGCCCCGCATGGCCGCCAACCTGAGAGCGCGGTCACGTGCCACCGCAGCCATCAGGCGCACCCTGGACGACCTTGGATTTCTCGAGGTGGAGACGCCGACGCTGATCAACTCGACACCGGAGGGGGCCCGGGACATGCTCGTGCCCTCACGGCTCCGCCAGGGCGAGTTCTATGCACTGCCCCAGTCACCGCAGCTCTTCAAGCAGCTCTTGATGATCTCGGGGGTGGAGCGGTATTTCCAGATCGCCCGGTGCTACCGCGACGAGGACTTTCGCGCAGATCGCCAGATCGAGTTCACCCAGCTCGATCTGGAGGGCTCCTTCTGGGGGCGGGACGAGGTGCTGACCACCATCGAGCAGGTGCTCGCGGCTGTGGTGCAGGAGATACGCGGCATCGAGGTTCCCCTGCCGTTCACCAGACTCACCTGGCACGACGCCATGGATCGCTTTGGCGTCGACAAGCCCGACCTCAGGTTCGGTATGGAGATCATCGACCTGACCGGTCATCTCACCGTCACCGAATTCGGAGTCTTCAAGGATGTCATCGCCGCCGCCGGGACGGTACGCGGGATCAACGTCGGCCCCCAAGACTGGTCGCGCGCCCGCGCCGACACCCTGACCGACCGTGCCAAGGAGCTCGGGGCCAAGGGCCTCGTCTGGATGGTGGTCGAGGGCGACGGCACGCTTCGCTCCCCGGTGGCCAAGTTCCTCACCGAAGACGAGCAGACGTCGATCATGCGTGCGATGGGCGCGCAGCCGGGAGATGTGCTGCTCATCGCAGCCGATCGCTGGAGGACGGCCGTGGAAGTCCTGGGGAATCTGAGGAACGACATCGGCCGGCCCGAGGGCCACGACGATCTCGCCTTCCTCTGGGTGGTCGACTTCCCGCTCTTCGAGGAGACGGAAGACGGTGGAGTCACCTTCTCCCACCACCCCTTCACCTCGCCGTCTTCTCTCGACGAGATGAGAGAGCATCCTGAGACTGCGATCTCGAACGCATACGACGCGGTGCTGAATGGCGTGGAGTTGGGCTCCGGATCGATCAGGATCCACGACCCCGAGGTGCAACGTCAGGTGTTCGACATCCTCGGGATCGATCGGGAGACAGCCCAGCGTCGCTTTGGTTGGTTCCTCGAGGCGCTGGAATACGGGACTCCGCCGCATGGTGGGTTCGCCTTTGGCGTCGATCGGCTGGTCATGGTCCTGCAGGGGGAGTCTTCCATCCGCGAGGTGATCCCGTTCCCCAAGACTCAGACGGGGGTCGACCCGATGACCGGGGCCCCGACGTGGGTCGACGAGACCCAACTCGACGAGCTCGGCGTCTCTCTGTCTGCATCTGCCAGGGCCAGGCTCGAAGACCTCCGGGGTGTCGAGTGAACAGCGACCAGAT
>JBAPYG010000204.1:0-13248 GCA_049284615.1 Acidimicrobiia bacterium | reverse complement strand
ATCAGCAGCTGGTCCGGGCTGTACCCACCGGGCCGAACGAGACGACCGGCCAGGCCGCGGTTCTTGGACAGGAATCGCGCCGAGGGCCCGACACCGATCCGCATGGAGAGGCTGAGCAGTTTGGTGAGCTCGGCCACACCGGGGATCCCGATGTAGACGCCGAGCCCGTCGCCCATCCGGCGCAGGCCATGGACCCAGTCGTTGATGGCATCGGGCACGAAGCACATCTGTGAGGTCACGTAGGACGCATAGGGAGCCTTGGCCTCGAGGGCACGGGTCATCGTGGCATCGTCGACGACGTGGTGGCCTTCGGGGTAACCGGGAAAACCGACTTCGGCCAGCCCATTGCCCATCGAGGACATCGCTGTCAGCAGGGCAACGCCATCATCGAACTCGCCCTGCTGCTCGCCGTCTCCACCGACGACGAACGCCTTGTGGATTCGGGCCTCTTCGAGACGGCCGAGGATGCCCGCCAGCTCGCGGTGGTCCTCGATCAGATGAGCGGATAGGTGGGGGATGGGGTCGAATCCTCGCTCGGCCAGCTCGACGGCGAAGTCGATGGTGGCGGCCATGCCCTTCTGTGGTGATGCTGTGACCGATATCGTGGCCCCATCCGGGAGATGTTCGAGTTGCTCATGGGCGCTCTTCAGTGGCAGGAGCTCGAACTTGGGGTGGAGGAGTGCCTGGCGCATGGCCGCGATCTCGTCGGCTCCCAGTGAGGAGAGATCGAGTGAGCTCATGAGACGTCTGAATCGGGGAAGGACTCTTTCCGTCCGCTGATCCAGGTTCTGAGACGGTGGTCGACGTCGTCGTCGAGTGGTGGCGCCTCGTAGTCGCTGAGCATCTGGCGCCAACGCTCATGGGCCCGTTCCTGGGTGTCTTTGGCCCCTTCGGCTTCCCACTGCTCGAAACTGTTGCTCTCGGCCGTCGTCGAGCGCCAGAACGCAGTCTCGAAGTTGGCGAGGGTGTGCTCGGTCCCCAGATAGTGCTGCCCGGGCCCCGTGGTGAGAATCGCCTCCATCGCCTGTCCGTTCTCCGACAGGTCGACACCCGCCACCAGGGCAGGGGCCATGCCGGCCATGTCGGCGTCGTGGATGAACTTCTCGTAGCCCATGACGAGGCCACCCTCTAGCCAGCCTGCGGTGTGCAGGACGAAGTTGGTCCCGGCCGTGACGGTGGGGAGGAATGTCGTCGCGCTCTCATAGGCGGCCTGGGCATCCAACACCTTGGAGGCGGTGAGGTTGCCACCACTGCGGAAGGGCACGCCGAGTCTCCGGGCCAGGGCCGCCATGGTCCAGAGGACGAGGGCAGGCTCGGGTGTCCCGAACGTGGGGGCGCCGGACTGCATCGACATCGACGAGGCGAACGATCCGAACACGACTGGGGCGCCGGGACGCACGATCTGGGTGAAGGCGATGCCGGCCAGCGCCTCGGCCAGGGTCTGGGCCGCGGTGCCGGCGACGGTCACCGGGGCCATCGCCCCGGCGAGGATGAACGGGGTCAGCAACGTCGCCTGGTTGTTCTCCGCATAGACCCGGGCGGAGCCCAGCATGGCGCGGTCCCAGGAGAGCGGCGAGTTGGCGTTGCACAGCGAGAGGATCACCGTGTTCTCGGCGACGAACTCCTCGCCGAAGACGATCTTCGCCATGTCCACGGTGTCCTGGGCCCGTTCCGGAGCAGTCACCGAGCCCATGAAAGGCTTGTCGCTGTACTTGATGTGGCTGTAGACCATGTCGAAATGACGCTTGTTGACGGGCAGGTCGACGGGCTCGCAGAGCGTGCCACCGGCGTGGTGCAACTCGGGCGACAGGTATGTGAGCCGGGCGAAGTTGCGAAAGTCCTCGATGGTGGCGTAGCGACGGCCGTCTTCCATGTTGCGGACGAAGGGTGATCCGTAGGCGGGGGCGAACACCATGTATGGGTCGCCGATCTCGACCGACCGCTCCGAGTTGCGGGCGTGCTGGGTGAATCGCGACGGGGCGGTGGCGGCCAGATCGCGACACATGCCACGGGGGAAACGGACACGGGTCCCATCGACGTGGGCGCCGGCCCCGGCGTAGATCTCGAGAGCCTCCGGGAAGTCGACGATCTCGACGCCGACCTGTTCGAGGATGGTCTCGGCATTACTCTCGATCGTCGCCAGCCCTTCGTCGCCAAGCACTTCGTAGGCAGGGATCTCCCTCGTCAGATAGGGAACGACTTCGGCGGCCGCTCCGGTGCGGGCGGCTCTCCTCGCGGCGCGGCCACCGCTCCTTCGCCCGGTGCGGTCAGACATCGACGGCTCTCCTCCGGCGTCTTCGCCCCCGTGCGACGCGCTCTGGTAGCTCCACCACACGGGACAGTTGGGGATACTCGGCCGATTCGTGGGGTATCCCGAGGGCGGCGACGAAGTGCTCCTGGAAGCGGGGCTCGGTGGCGGTCTCGATCTTCTCGACCTGTCTCACCAGGTCCTCGACTTCGCGTCGTGCCGACCCGCTGAGAAGGGCCATGATGGCTCCTGATCCGGCGGCATTGCCGGCGCTGGACACATTGGCGAGGTCACAGTCCGGGATCATCCCGAGCACCATGGCGTACTTGGGGTCGATGTGATTGCCGAAGGCCCCGGCGAGCCTGATCTCGTCCACCGTCTCGGTCCCGTAATGGTCCATCAGCAGACGGGCCCCGGCCAGCAGCGCCGCCTTGGCGAGCTGGACCGCCCGAACGTCGGCCTGAGTGACGAGGATCTGTGGGTCGGCCCACAGCACATAGGAGAATGTCCGTCCGTCCGGGACCACCCGATCAGTGGGAGCGGCGCCGTCGATGACACCTTCACCGTCGATGACGCCGGCGAGGAACAGCCCGGCGATCACCTCGATGATCCCCGAACCGCAGATCCCGGTCACCGGGGCCCGTGACGTCTCCTCGTAGAACCCTGCCTCGTCGGACCAGTACTCCCCACCGACGACCCTTATTCGTGGTTCCAGTGTTTCTGGGTCGATCCTGACCCGCTCGATCGCACCGGGGGCGGCGCGCTGGCCCGAGCTGATCTGGGCGCCTTCGAACGCGGGCCCGGTCGGGCTGGAAGCGGCGAGTATCCGCTCCGAGTTGCCCAGGACGATCTCGGCGTTGGTTCCCACGTCGACGAGCAGCTGGATCTTGTCGTGGCGTTGGGGAGCCTCCGAGAGCATGGCGGCAGCAGCGTCTGCTCCGACATGACCGGCCACACATGGGAGGACATACGCACGACCATTGGGGTGGATCTCGATGCCGAGATCGACCGCATCGATGCGGACCGACTCATCGGTGGCCAGGATGAAGGGCGCAGAGCCCAGTGGGGTGGGGTCGAGGCCGAGGAAGAGGTGATGCATGATCGGATTGCCGACCAGGACGACCTCGAGGATGTCGCCCCGCTCGACACCGGCCTCGTCGACCAGAGACCCGACCGCCTCGTCGAGAGCCTGCCGCACCGTCCTGGTGAGCTCGGCCGCACCGTCGTCGTTCATCATCGCGTAGGACACCCGGCTCATGACGTCCTCGCCATAGCGGATCTGGGGGTTCATGGCCCCATGGGTGGCGACGACCTCTCCGGTGAGGAGATCACACAGATGGGCGGCGATGGTCGTGGAACCGACATCGAAGGCGACACCCAGCGACCGGTCGTGAAAGCCGGGCCACACTGCGGTGATGGTGCCGGCGTCGTGCACCGCCACCGTCACCGCAGACTTCCCCGCGACGAGGGCCGATTGCAGACCGGCCAGACAGCGCGGGTCGAGGTCTGCGTCGGTGATGTCCCACTGCTCGGCGAGCGCATCGACGAGACGGCTTTGATCACTGCTCGCCACACCGAGTGTGGCGTCGGCGACTTCGACGTAATACAGACGCACGACCGGGTCGATCTCGATATTGGGGACCTCGGGGCGTTTGCGCACCACCTGTCGATGCACCTGGCTCGACGCCGGAACGTCGATGACCACGTCTCCGAGGAGGAGTGCCTGGCAGCCGAGACGGTTGCCGGCCGACAGTGGGCGGGCCCCGTCGTAGTGGGCCTCCACCTTGTTGGGCGGTGATATCCGTGCCGGGTCGAGGGGGATGCTCTTCGACGACCCGAGCTGAACCTGGCAGCGACCGCAGATGCCCCGACCCCCACAGATCGAATCGAGGTCGACCCCGAGACCGCGAGCGGCGTCGAGGACCGAGGTCCCGGTGGCGACGTCGCCCTGACGGCCCGAAGGGGTGAAGAGGACGCGGACATCGTCCCCGGACACGGTCATGCTCGGGTTCTGCGGCCGGTGCGTTGACGTTGTCTGCCCTCGTCGCCGACGGGCCCGCGGTGAGCCCTGATCCAATCGACGCAATCGGGATCGTTGCCGTTGAGGACGTTGGCGGCCATCACAGCCTGACGCACTTCCGGCTCGAGCGGGTTGGTGATCGCCGAGGTCAGACCGCTGGCGGCGGCCATGGCCAGGAAGGCCGCGTTGATGCCGATTCGGTGGGGGAGGCCAAAGCTGATGTTTGATGCGCCCACCGTCGTGTTCACCTTGAGCTCCTCCCGCAGCCGTGAGGTGAGTCGGAACACCTGCTGGCCGGCCGTCGGCATGGCACCGATCGGCATCACCAGAGGGTCGACCACCACGTCCTCGCGCGGGATCCCGTGGTCGGCGGCGCGGTTCACGATCTTCTCTGCGACCGAGTAGCGGACGTCGGGGTCTTCGGAGATCCCGGTCTCGTCGTTGCTGATCGCCACGACGGCTGCTCCGTGCTTGGCGACCAGGGGCAGCACCGTCTCCAGCCGATCGTCCTCACCCGTGACCGAGTTCACCAGTGGCTTTCCCTCGTAGACAGCAAGCCCGGCAGCCAGGGCCTCGACGATAGAGGAGTCGATCGAAAGGGGCACATCGGTGAGCGATTGCACGAGCTTCACCGTCTGAGCCAGGATCGCCGGCTCGTCGGCGAGGGGGATGCCGGCGTTGACGTCGAGCATGTGGGCCCCCGCCTCGACCTGGGCGAGTGCGTCGGTGGTCACCCGCGAGAAGTCACCGTTCTTCATCTCCTCGGCGAGAAGCTTGCGACCGGTCGGGTTTATCCGCTCCCCGATGACCACGAACGGCTGGTCGAATCCGATCACGACCTCACGGGTCGCAGAGCTGATCACGGTTCGGGTCATCCCGAGTCTCCGATGCTGACCAATGCCGGCTCCAACTCGCCATAGCCGACGTGGTGGCGCTCGTAGGCGAGACCGAGACGTCGCGCCGCGTCTCGGGCCTGTCGATCGAGGCCGGCGTCGTCGGTTTGAGCCAGGAAGACCACACGCTCGTAGTGGCCGAAGTAGTCGTCGCGGAGGTTGGGCCAGCGGTCGAGACCGAGACCCTGCCAGACGATTCGATCGAAGTGCCGCGCCAGGAAGTCTGTGAGATAGAGGGTTCCCGGCTCTGCCTCGTGCATCCGAGCCCAATCGTCACCCCCGGCGAAGAACTGATAGCAGTGCGCTCCCGGCAGCCGAGCCACTCCGAACTCGTCGAGAACGGCGTCGAGCCGGCCCCCGGTACCGCAGTCCCCATACGCCACGAAGATGGTGTCGTTATCGTCTGCCGTCTCGAGACGGGCGCGCACCGCGGCCGGGATCCGATCGGGGGTGTTGTGGAGGATCGCCGGAAGACACTCGACGCGGATGTTGGTGAGATGGTTGCGACTCACGATCTCGAGCAACTCGCGGGCGATTGCCCCGCAGCCGATCACGAGGACGGCTGGGTTGGCGTCTTCAGGCCGCGCCACGTCGCGCCCTGACCAGCTGCTTGGCGGTGTCGGCCGCAACGGCCGCGTCCCTGCAGTATGCGTCGGCCCCTACGGCGTCACCGAACTCCTCGTTGAGGGGGGCCCCGCCGACGAGGACGATGTAGTCGTCCCTGATCCCCTTCTCGACCATGGTGTCGATGACCACTTTCATGTAGGGCATCGTCGTGGTGAGCAGGGCAGACATGCCCAGTATGTCCGGCTTGTGCTCGTCGAGCGCCTGGATGAAGGTGTCTGCATCTGTGTTGATGCCCAGGTCGAACACTTCGAATCCGGCGCCCTCCAGCATCATGGCCACCAGGTTCTTTCCGATGTCGTGAATGTCGCCTTTCACGGTGCCGATCACGACCGTGCCCACCGTCTCGGCGCCGGTCTCGGCGAGAAGTGGCCGCAGGATGGCCATCCCTGCCTTCATCGCCTTGGCGGCGAGGAGGACCTCGGGGACGAAGAGGATGCCATCGCGAAAGTCGATGCCGACGATGCGCATCGCCTCGACCAGGGCCTCGTCGAGCACCCTCGTCGCCGACCAACCACGGTCGAGGAGGATCCGGGTGCCCTCATCGATCTCCTCTGCCATGCCGTCGTAGAGGTCGTCGTGCATCTGGGCGACGAGGTCGTCGTCCGAAAGGGTGGATAGATCCAGCTCTTCTTCGCTCATCCGTCCTCCTCCCGACCTCGTACCACTGTGTGGCACGAGTACTGTAAAGTGGGATTGGCTCCGCAATACTATCGGGGAAATGCCTGTGTGGAAAGCAGCTTTCTCTGAGCCCGGATGCGGTCCACTGGACGGTATGGCAGTGATCAGAAAGGGCGAATACCCGTGAGCGACCTACCAACCTCGGCCAACGTCGTCGTCATCGGTGCCGGCATCGTCGGCAACTCGGTCGTCCACCATCTCGCCGACATGGGGTGGCGCGACATCGTCCAGATCGACAAGGGCCCCCTTCCCAACCCGGGAGGCTCCACCGGGCATGCCTCCAATTTCATCTTCCCGGTGGACCACAACAAGGAGATGGCCCACCTGACGACGGACAGCCAACGGCAGTACGAGGAGATGGGCGTCAACACCACCAGCGGCGGCATCGAGGTCGCCCGCACCGAGGCGCGGATGGAGGAGTTGCGTCGGAGGATGACCTCGGCGAAGACCTGGGGAATCGAGTCGCACCTCCTGACGCCAACCGAGGTCAAGGAGCTGGTCCCCTATCTCGACGAGTCCATCATCCTCGGGGGCTTCTACACACCGTCGGTCTCCGTCGTCGACTCACTGCAGGCGGGGACGCTGATGAGACAGAGCGCCATGGACAAGGGGGCACTCGTCGTCTCCCCGAACACCGAGGTCCAGGACGTCGAGACCGAGCTCGGCCGGGTGAAGGCGGTCGTCACCGACCGGGGACGGATCGAGGCGGAATACGTCGTGATCGCCTGTGGCGTGTGGAGCCCCCGCCTGGCCAGTATGGCCGGCGCAACGATCCCGTTGACACCGGCGGTCCATCAGATGATCGACGTCGGCCCCCTCGAGATCCTCCAGGCCACGGGTAACGAGATCGGTTACCCGATCGTTCGCGACATGGATACGTTTTGCTACGAACGACAGACGGCGGGCTCGATGGAAGTCGGCTCGTACGCCCATCGCCCCATCTTCCATCACCCGGACACGATCCCCTCGATCGAGGAGTCGCGCCTGTCGCCGACCGAGCTACCCCTGACCCAGGACGACTTCGACCCTCAGTTGGAACAGGCACTCGAGCTGATGCCGTTCCTGGGGGACGCCGAGATGCGATACGGGATCAACGGCCTGCTCTCCTTGACACCCGATGCCATGCCGCTGGTCGGTGAGACCGAAGTTCGCAACCTGTGGAGCTGTGCCGCCATTTGGATCAAGGAAGGCCCGGGCACCGGGCGCGCCCTGGCGGAGTGGATGACTCAGGGATACCCCGAGATCGACCCGCACGCCTCCGATGTGGCCCGTTTCTACGACTATCAGCGGAGTGAGGCCCACGTGCTGGCTCGCTGTGCCGAGCACTTCAACAAGACCTACGGGATCGTTCACCCCCGGGAGCAATGGGAGTCGGAGCGTGATATCCGCACGAGCCCATTCCACCCGGCGACGTCCGACTTGGGTGCGGTGTACTTCGAGGCCGGCGGGTGGGAGCGTCCCCAGTGGTACGAGTCCAATGCGTCACTGGTCGATAGATACCGCGAGCGGATTCCGGAGCGGCCCAACGAGTGGGACGCCCGGTGGTGGTCCCCGATCCAGAACGCCGAGCACCTCGCCATGCGCGACGGAGTGGGGATGATCGACGTGACCGCCTTCGCCATCTTCGACGTGACCGGTCCGGGTGTCGTCGAGTACATGGAGCGACTGACGGTCAACAAGTGTGATGTCCCCGTGGGCCGGGCCGTCTACACCCCGCTCCTGACGCCCGAAGGCGGCTTCAAGGCAGACCTCACCGTCATGAGACTCGGTGACGAGCGCTATCGCATCATCAGCGGCGGCTTCGACGGCCCTCGTGACAAGCACTGGTTCCAACAGCACCTGCCGTCGGACGGCTCGGTCCACTTCGAGGACAAGACCTCTGCCATCTGCACGGTCGGCGTCTGGGGACCACAGGCGCGGGAGCTCCTGAGCAGAGTCACCGATGACGACCTCTCCGACGACGCTCTCGCCTACGGCCACACCAAGATCGTCCACATCGGATCGATCCCCGCCCGTCTCCTCCGGATCTCCTATGTGGGCGAACTCGGTTACGAGGTCTACACCTCGATGCAGCACGGCCTCGCCCTATGGAACCGAATCTGGGATGCCGGTCAGGACCTCGGTGTCGTTCCCGTCGGCGCCGGTGTCTACGGGACTACCGGGAGACTGGAGAAGGGGTACCGGCTCATGGGTGCCGAGCTCGAGGCGGAGTACAACCCCGTCGAAGCCGGGCTCGACCGACCCCGGGTGAAGTCGGCTGACTTCATCGGCAAGGAGGCCTATCTCAAGGCCCGGGACGAGGAGCCGACTGCGATCCTCTGCACCCTGACGATGGAGAGTCACAAGTCGGCGGATGGGATCGATCGCTTCCCGAGTGGTGGCAATGAGCCGATCCTCACGCTGGAAGGAGAGCGGATCCTCGACACGAAGGGCCGTGTGTCCAGGGTGACCAGCGCCGGCGCCGGGCCATCCGTCGGCAAGTATCTTCTCATGGCCTATCTGCCATCCCGTTACGCCGTGGAGGGCACCGACCTACAAGTGATGTACATGAACGAGCTCTTCCCGGTGAAGGTGGCGGTCGCAGGGAGCACGCCGCTCTTCGATCCCGAGAACGACCGGATGAAGTAGTGAGGATTCTCGTCTGTGTGAAGCGGGTCCCCGCGCCGGGCGCCCGCATCGTCCTCACCGAGGACCAGCAGGCCATCGACACAAGCCTGTTGTCGTTCACGGTCAGCCCACACGAGGAATGCGCTGTCGAGGAAGCCGTTCGGATCGCCGAGTCGACATCTGGGACCGTCACCGTCCTGACTCTGGGACCCCCCGAGGCCGAGGATCAGCTCCGCTCCTCACTGGCCGTCGGTGCCGACGAGGCGGTGCTGGTCCCCACCGACGACTCTGATTGGGATCCCATCTCGACCGCCTTCGCCATCGTCGACGCCATCGGGCAACTGGAGGCCGAGAAAGGTGCCTTCGACATCATCCTCTTCGGCAACGAGTCTGCCGACGCCGGTGGGTATCAGGTCGGCATCAGGGTGGCCCACAGATTGGGCCGCCCGGTCGTCAGTGGCATCAAGGGGATCGAGGTCGAGGAGGGCTCGGTCCGACTCCGCCGTGACACCGCCATGGGCTCGGAGGTCTACCGGCTTCCGCTCCCCGCGGTCATAGCGGTCAGAGAGGGGATCAACCTGCCCCGTTACCCGACTCTCAAGGGTCGTCTCAACGCCAAGAAGGTGGAGGTACAGCGCATCGAGGAAGACCGGGTCGGCAGTGGCCAGGCCATGGTTCGTCTGGTCACTCCGGCTCAGGAAGTCTCCGAGACGACGATTCTCGGTGGTGCGTCGGCGGTCGTCGACGTCCTCGAAGAGCTGCAGGTGGTGAGGAAGTGATCCTCGCACTCGTCACCCACGACCGGGGGTCTGTCGAAGAGACGTCCTTTCAGGCTCTCACCTTCGCTCGTGGCCTCACCACCGATCTAGAGACGTCCCTGGAGGCTGTCGTCATCGGCGACGGTGTTGACGCCGCGTCCTTGGGGCTCGAAGTGGTCCACCAGATCTCCCATGTGGGGCTTGACGATTACAGCCCCTCGGCCTGGGGCTCGGCCCTCGCCCAGCTCGTCGACTCACTCGCTCCGGACGTGGTGGTCGGAATCGGCTCGGAGCGTGGCAACGAGGTGATGGCTCATGTCGGGGCCATCACAGGATTGCCGATGGTGGCCAATGTGCGTTCCGCCGACCCTGTGGATGGTCCCTGGGCTCTCACCCGGACCCGATGGGGCGGCAGCCTGCTCGAAGAGGCCACCCTCGATGCTTCCATCAAGCTGCTCACGGTCGCCGAGCACGCCGTCGAGGCCGTGAGGGACGAGCCGCGTGAGACGAGGGTCCACACATTCACCCCCGATCTCGACGAGGCCGACCTGGTCACGAAGGTCGTCGATCGCGAGGTCACCGCAGAGGGCATCACCCTGGCGACCGCACCTGTCGTCGTGTCAGGCGGGCGTGGCGTGGGCAGCCCCGAGGGATTCGCCCCGCTGGAGGAGCTGGCCGAGCTCCTCGGGGGCGTGGTCGGCTGCTCCCGTGTCGTCACCAACAACGGCTGGCGTCCCCACTCGGACCAGGTGGGCCAGACCGGGACGGTCGTGGCCCCCGATGTGTACATCGCCTGTGGCATCAGTGGCGCCATCCAGCATTGGGTGGGGATGATGGCCGCCAAGACGATCATCGCCATCAACATCGATGGTGAGGCGCCGATGGTCACCAAGGCCGACTACGCCGTGCTTGGGGACCTCAAAGAGGTGGTCCCTGCCATCGTGGACGAGATCGTCCGGCGAAGGGGCGGTGGTTGACCGGGCTCGAGTTGATCGGGTGGATCGTCTTCCTCCTCAGCGGTGTCGCCTTCCTCATCTCGGGCGTGCTGAGTGGGGACGTCTGGGTGATCGTGGGAAGCGTGCTCTTCGTGCTGGGAATCGCCGCGGTGCTGTTCGGGAAGAAGACCTGAGGGCGGCTACCCGTCCTGGTGCCGGTACCACGGAGCCGGGTCGGGTGACAGAGGCGTGTTGCCCAGGATCAAGTCGGCGGCCTTCTCCGCCACCATCATCACCGGGGCGTAGATGTTGCCATTGGTGACGTATGGCATCACGGAGGCATCTACCACCCTGATTCGCTCCAGCCCGTGAACGGTCATCGTCGTCGGGTCGACCACGGACATCCGGTCCGTCCCCATTCGGCAGGTGCATGAGGGATGAAGCGCGGTCTCGGCGTCACGTCCGACCCAAGCGAGGATGTCCTCGTCGCTCGACACGGAGGGGCCAGGAGAGATCTCACCTCCATCGAATGGCTGCAGGGCCGGTTGTGACAGGATGTTCCTCGCTACCCGCACCGCCTCCACCCACTCGCGCCGATCCTGATCCGTGGTCAGGTAGTTGAAGCGAAGCGCCGGATGCTCGGTCGGGTCCAGAGACTTGATCTTCACCGTGCCCCGGGCGTCGGAGTACATGGGGCCGATGTGGATCTGGTAGCCGTGGCCGGTCGTCGGAGAGGATCCGTCGTAGCGGATGGCGATCGGGAGGAAGTGGATCATCAGGTTCGGGTAGGCGACGTCGGCGTTGGAGCGGACGAACCCCCCGCCCTCGAAATGATTGGTTGCTCCGGGGCCTCTCCGAAACAGCCACATGAGCCAGACGATGGGCCGCCGCCACATGGCAGTCCACGGTTGTACCGAGACGGGCAGGCGCGATGAGTGCTGGATGTACACCTCGAGATGGTCCTGGAGGTTCTCCCCGACGCCGGGGAGGTCCTGGACCATGTCGACGCCGAGTGGTGTCAGCTCGTCGGCAGGGCCGACACCGGAGAGCTGGAGGAGTTGGGGAGTGTTGAAGGCCCCACCGCAGAGAATCACCTCTCCCGCGGTGACCTGCTCCGTCGAACCGCGGTGGACGTATTCGACTCCGCTGGCCCTCGTCCCCTCGAACAGGACACGCGTGACCATGACCCTGGTGCGCACTTCCAGGTTGGGCCGGTGCATCACCGGGTGCAGATAGGCGCGTGCGGCTGACAGCCGGCGCCCCCTGTGGAGGTTGCGATCGAATGCTGCGAACCCTTCCTGACGAAATCCGTTGACATCGTCGGTCAGATGGTTACCGGCTTGCTGGGCAGCTGTGAAGAAGGCCGTGAAGAGGGGGTTGCTCGCCGGCCCGCGTTCGAGGACCAGCGGTCCGGAATCCCCGCGCCATTGGTCGTCGGGATCGGCGGCGAGAACGTTCTCCATGCGCTTGAAATATGGGAGGCAATGGGCGTAGTCCCATGTCTCCATGCCCGGGTCGGCGGCCCAGCGTTCGTAGTCCAAGGGGTTGCCCCTTTGGAAGATCATCCCATTGATCGACGACGAGCCGCCGAGCACCTTGCCCCGGGCGTGATAGATGCGGCGTCCGTCCAGATTCGACTCGGGCTCCGACTCGTACATCCAGTCGTAACGACGGCTGCCGATCGGGAACGAGAGAGCGGCGGGCATGTGGATGAAGAAGTCCCACTTCGAGTCGGGGCGACCGGCCTCCAACACCAGGACACGGGTCCTTGGGTCTGCAGTGAGTCGGTTGGCCAGCGCACTGCCTGCGGAGCCGCCTCCGACGATCACGAAGTCGTAGCCGCGTTCCGTCACCGAGCCCTCATATCGAGGCCGGTGGCTGAAGCCTCTGGCCCCAGGCCTGCGTATAGCGATCGAGGACCATGGCCATCAGGACCAGCGAGACCCCCACTTCGAAGCCGAGCCCAAACTCGCTCCGGGTCAGAGCCCGGATGGTCTCGAATCCGAGGCCACCCGCACCGACGAACCCGGCGATGATCACCATGGCGAGCACCATCATGATCACCTGGTTGATCGCGGCCATGATGGTCGGGGCGGCGAGCGGGATGCGAACACCGAGGAGGGTCTGTCGCGGTGTGGCCCCGAATGTCTGCGATGCCTCGACGGTCTCCTCGGGGACGTATCTGATGCCGAGAGCGGTGATCCTGACGCCGGGAACCATTGCGTAGAGAACAGAGGCGATCAGCCCGGGCACGACCCCGACGGTGAAGAAGGTCACGACCGGGATGATGTAGACCAGCGAGGGAATCGTCTGCAGGGCGTCGAGCACCGGGCCCAATCCCTTCTCGACCCGTGGTCTCCGGCCAGCCCAGATCCCGATGGGAATGGCGATCGCGGCGGCGATGATCGTGGCCGTGATCACCTGGACCAGGGTGTCTATGGAAAGTGCCCACATCCCGAGGAGCCCGATGGTGAGAACCGAG